>CABRZK010000204.1 GCA_902475415.1 uncultured Eubacterium sp. | reverse complement strand
TAAAATAAGAAAGATTTCATCCTTCTTTCAATTCCTCAAATTCATACACATAAGAAAATGCCAAGTCAATCAACTCTTTTATCAGTTCCGAAAGAACCTCACCTGTATATGCAGGTCTTAACATATACTTCGTAGGTTTCACGCCTCCTGCACCTTCAAATATACAGGGAAATGTACCACCAGCGAAATATTTTCCATTATATCGAATATATACATGTGGATCTAAAAAGCCATCGAAAAGACTATTCTTGTACAGTTGCAGATGAAACCATACCTCATATTCTGTTCCTTTCAACAGGTATATTCGATAGAATTTCTCTCCGCCAAAATATTTATATGGGTATCCAAATTCATTCAAAATAGATTTCACCAGTTTGGTGTCTACAACTTTCTTTGTGATATTTGCAAGACTTCTTGGATATCTTTGACGTAAGTCGGTGGTATCCATCAAAAGACTTTCTGAATATCTGCTGCACAACTCCAAATACCGATTGCAAAAATTAGATTTTTCAGCTAATTCCAATGTTAAATCGCTTAAATGACTCATTCTATCCCATCGTCCTTTCTAACTGCGTTGATAATCTCGTACCCTATGATAAAAATTTGGTATGCCCTTGCAATAAAAATCAGATTCCCTCCAGCATATTACTGGAGGTTTTTGATTTGTCTGTCATTGTAATCAATGTTGCGATGTCGCCTTAAGAGAAGCCTTATAATCATTTCCCCACTTTTCCATAGCATCTAAGATTGGACGCATGGTTTCACCTAGTTCACTGAGCGAGTATTCCACTCTCGGCGGAACTTCTGCATAGATGGTTCGGACGATGATTCCATCCGCTTCCATGGAACGCAAACTTTCTGTCAGTACTTTCTGACTGATCCCCTTCAAAGATTTTTGCAGTTCGTTAAATCTCCACGGACGCATTCGCAGATTTCGCAGAATCAGCAGCTTCCACTTGTTTCCAATTAACTGCACCGTTGTTGCAACCGGACATTCCGGCAACTCCTCCTTTTTCAGCATCCTATCACCTCATTCGTCGATAAACTATTATATTCATTATAGCATATTACAAGCATGCTTGCAACACGTTTTCTGTTCACAAAATATTTATAATAAAAATTTATCTTAAAAACCCCCGTAAATGCACAATCGTTACCTTTTGGTAACTACCTTACAAAAAAGTGCGTACTTTTCAAATGTAGAAACGTGTGGTATCATAGAATCACAGAAAGAAATCAAGTACTTGTTCTTCTGAAAAACAATCCCAAGAACTTTTAGGAAGATTTTATTATGAATAAGAATACATTTACCGCTGTCCAACTCGCCAAGGGGGAAGTAAACGTCTATGACTTTGGAACAGTCAAGCTCCACGCTTACAAAACCAACGATTTTATCGACAACGAAGTTTTCATTGTGGAGAAAGCCGGTAAGGCAGTCATTTTGGAATCGCCTTGCTTTTTCGACAATATCGAAGAGTTGACAACTTATCTGCAAGATGTAGAGATTGCAGGAATGCTGGTTGCCTATCACGGTGCTGGTGCAACATTCCTGCCCAATGTGCCGAAATATGCTACACAGAATGCAGTGGAATATTCTGAAAACGGCGGTGGCAAGGCACTTATCACCAACTTCACAAACGCATTCGGAGCGATTTTTGATCACGCTGTTCACCAAATCACCAACGTGATTGGCGAAGGAACAATCAACATCGGCGGTATTGATTTATCATTCATCAGACCGCAGAAGCATTTGACGTGGAGATACCAGAAATCAATGCCGTTTATACCCATATGCTCGGTCACGATTGCCATTCTATTGTTGCCGGAGCAGGTCACGCTGATGCAATCATTGCACAGCTTCATGATGATATTGCAAAAGGCTACGCTCTGATTTTGACTTCACACTACACACCAGAAGATTTGAAAGATGCACAGACCAAAATCGACTATCTGGAAACCCTGAAAGAAATTGCAAAAACGTGCAGCGATGCGGCAGATTTCAAGGCAGCGGTGCAGAAACAATATCCGAACTACAGCGGCGGAAACTATCTGGATATGACCGCAGGATTTTTCTTCGCTTAATCTCGTTCAAAAAATATTTTACACAGGGACTGTTCAGAAAAGCGAGCAGCCCCTGTTCGTGTGGAGGGCTTTAAATGAAATATACGGATTATTTTGCATTTTTGGTGGATGAGATTCACTCTGTGATTGCAGCGACCACGGATGAAACTGGTTTGCCGGTTACCTGTGCCATTGATATGATGGATTGGGACGAAAACGGTCTGTACTTTCTCACGGCAAAGGGCAAGAACTTTTATCATCGCTTAAAGCAGCAGAAATATATTGCTCTAACAGGCATGAAAGGCGAGGATACCATGTCCAGCATTGCACTTTCGATTGGCGGAAAAGTAACTGAAATCGGTGCGGAACGGTTGCCGCAGTTGTTCCGGAAGAATCCGTATATGCACGAGATTTATCCCACTGCAGAAAGTGCTGCGGCTCTGACTGTGTTTCAGATTTACGCCGGAAAAGGGGAATGGTTTGACTTGTCGAAAAAGCCAATCGAGCGTGACAGCTTTACCTTTGGAGAAATAAAAGCCGTACAAAACGGCTATGTTATCGGAGCAGAATGTTGCGGATGCGGAGCATGTCTGACGGTCTGTCCACAAAACTGCATCGACCTGATTGGCAACAAAGCAACAATTCGGCAACAAAATTGCCTGCACTGCGGTGCTTGTTTTGAAACATGTCCTGTAAAGGCGATTGAACGATTCTAAAGGGAAAAAGACAATGGTAAATGAAAAATTAAACTACTTGCTTACCTATTTGCTTTCAGAGCATCCAGAATGGAACGATTTGATCATTCCAACAGATGAATCCGAGCAATTTCGTCTATACCGCAGCCTTGTCAACATTCGTCCGGCAGGAAAAGCCAGCGATGACTATCTTCAAATAGAAGATGCATTTTTGCAAGAGATGACACAACGAAAAGGTATTACAAAAATTTCTGATTTACAGCCTGTCGAAAATCACATTTATCTTTGGAAAGGCGATATTACAACGCTGCAATGCGGTGCAATCGTCAACGCTGCCAATTCCGGTATGACTGGTTGTTATCATCCCTGTCATAATTGTATTGACAACTGTATTCATACCTTTGCAGGAGTTTGCCTGCGACTGAAATGTGCCAAAATTATGAAATTACAGGGGTACGAAGAACCCATTGGGAAAGCAAAAATCACCCCTGCTTATAATCTGCCATGCGATTTTGTAATACATACCGTCGGGTCAATCGTACAAGGCAGACTCACAAAGAAGCACTGCGAACTTCTGAAAAGTTGCTATCAAACCTGTTTGGAACTTGCTGTTCAGAACGGATTGAAAAGCATTGCTTTCTGCTGTATTTCAACAGGAGTATTTGGCTTTCCGCAGGAGAAAGCAGCAGAAATTGCAGTGAATATCATCAGAGCATTTTTGAAAACCCATGAAATCGAGGTGATATGCAATGTTTTCACAGAGAAAGATTTTGAAATCTACAAAAGATTACTCGGCTGAAATTGACCGTCTGAAAAATGAAATCGAAACTGCTGATGCCATTATCATTGGTGCAGGAGCGGGACTGTCCACGGCTGCTGGATTTACTTACAGTGGAGAACGCTTTGAAAAATATTTTTCGGATTTCATTGAAAAATATCAATTTCGAAATATGTATTCCGGCGGTTTCTATCCGTTTGAATCTCTGGAAGAACATTGGGCGTACTGGTCGAGATATATCTACATCAACCGCTATATGGACATTGACAATGGTGTTTATAAGGAACTTTTTGAACTCGTAAAAGAGAAAGACTATTTTGTGCTGACCACAAATGTTGACTACCAATTTCAGAAAGCAGGGTTTGACAAGCACCGACTCTTCTATACACAAGGCGATTATGGACTGTTTCAATGTTCCAAACCCTGCTGTCAGGAAACTTATGACAACGAAGCCTGCATTCGGGATATGCTGAAAACTCAAAAAAATATGCGTATTCCAATGGAACTTATTCCACATTGTCCGAAATGCGGAAAACCTATGACGATGAATCTGCGTGCGGATGACACCTTTGCACAGGACAAGGGTTGGTATCATGCAGCAGAACGATATGAAGAATTTCTCCGCAGGCACAAAAATCTACACATCTTGTTTCTGGAACTCGGCGTGGGATACAATACGCCTGCAATTATTAAGTATCCATTCTGGCAAATGACAGCGAAAAATCAAAAGGCAGTGTATGCTTGTGTGAATTCCGGCGAGGCTGTTTGTCCAAAAGAAATAGCATTACAATCAATCTGCATCCATTCTGATATCAAAAAAGTCATTGACAGATTAAACTGAAGGCACTTTAAAGGCATACAAAACCGGTCATTTTGCCGGATTGTATGCTGCTTGAGAAAAATAGAAAGGGCAGTTCTGCCCAGCTGTTTGCCGGACAGAACTGCCCTTTTTCGTGGTTAACCAATAAAATTTCAGCAGTTTTTCTGCTTTAAAATTCAATAAACAATAATCGGTTCACAATTATTGTTGGAGCGTATAAATTTTATTTCCTTTGCTAAGTTACAATCCGAATTGGCTTTTAATTTTTTATATTCATCCATCATATTTATGTCTGTATTAAAATATTGGCTTGGATAACTGCTGAATTCTTTTCCACCTGCTGCATAGTATGATATTTCATACAGATTTTTTTTATTAATATCCAGATAAAAGCGAATCGTTTCTCCTCTTCCTTTTCTGTAT
>CABRZK010000203.1 GCA_902475415.1 uncultured Eubacterium sp. | reverse complement strand
GCATATATGCGTGGTCGTACGCTGGATAATGCCTTTATTATACTGGATGAAGCTCAGAATACAACACCGGCTCAGATGAAGATGTTTCTGACCCGTATCGGGTTTGGCTCAAAGGTAGTAGTTACCGGTGATGCATCTCAGAAAGATCTGGCGCCCGGAACAAAATCCGGACTGGATGTGGCAATGCGTGTATTACAGAAAGTAGATGATATTGCATTCTGTAAACTGACCAGTCAGGACGTAGTTCGTCATCCACTGGTACAGAAGATTGTAAAAGCATATGATGAATATGAAAGCGCACAATTAAAAAAGGAACGGTCGGCCCGTTCAGGCAAAAAAGAAAGCAAGGGAAGAAGACATGACAATTAATATTATCTGTGAGACAGTTCCAGGTTTTTCATTTCACTATAAGAAATTAGCTGAGACTGTGATTGAGCAGTCTCTTGATACAGAAGGTTTTCCTTATGAAGCGGAAGTCAACCTGACTCTGGTGGACGAGGAACGAATCCATGAAATTAACCTGGATATGAGACAGATTGATGCTTTCCGATGATCGATTATGAGTATCCGGCAGATTTTGAGGGAGTTGACGGACAGCTGGCAGACTGTGTGAATCCGGATACAGGTGAAGTGCTGCTGGGAGATATAGTAATCTGCGTGCAACGGGTTTATCAGCAGGCTGAAGAATATGGACACAGTGTAAAAAGGGAATATGCATTTCTGATTACACACAGTATGCTCCATCTGATGGGATATGATCATATGGTGCCGGAGGATGCAAGCCTTATGGAGGCGCATCAGAGAAATATATTGGACACACTGGGGATTACAAGATAAAAGGGGAGTAGAATTATGAAAAAAGGACTTGCTATGTTACTGGTTGGAGTGTTATCCTTAACAATGCTGACTGGATGTGGAAAAAAAGAACCGACGCCGGAATTATCACAACCGGCCGAAGAATTATCCACAGAAGAGATAGAACCTGAAATCCAGCAACCAGTTGTGCCGGAAGGAAAGGCGCGCAGCTATCTGACTGGCGAATGGATTGATGAGGACATTGCAAAGCAGCGTCCATTGGCAGTCATGCTTGGAAACACGAAAGTTGCGACACCACAGTACGGAATCACGGATGCTGATATTGTGTATGAGGCGGCTGTGGAAGGGCAGGAGACCCGTCTGATGGCAATTTTTCAGGACTATGCAAGTCTGGAAAAGGTGATGTCGATACGAAGCTGCCGTCATTATTATGTACACTGGGCACTGGAGTTTGATGCAATTTATGCACATTATGGACAGGCCAAATATGCAGTCGATCTTTTGAATGAGGATTATGTGGACAATCTGAGCGGACTGGATGGCGGTGTGGAACAATGTATGTATCATCGCGATTCAAGTCGAAAAGCACCACATAATGCTTATACAGATGGAGAGGGCATTGTAGCCGGAATTGCATATAAAGGTTATCGTACACAGCATGAAGCTGATTATTCCGGTCATTATCAGTTTGTGGAAGAAGACAACACACAGCTTCAGCTTGAAAATGGTCAGCCTGCAGCAGTGGTTGAACCGGGATATCTGGTAAACAAGCCCTGGTTTGTATATGATTCTGAGACAGGGTTATACAAGCGTTTCCAGAACGGTGCCGCTCAGACAGACGGAAACAACGGAAAACAGGTAGAAGTGAAAAACATCATTATCCAGACCTGCGGATGGAACAGAATGAGCAGTGAGGATGAATATCTGAATATGGAGACAATGGCTGGTGGTTCTGGCTATTATATTACAAATGGTTCTGCGATTCCGATTACATGGAAAAAAGATTCTTTGCAGTCCCCTACCAGATATTATGATGAGAGCGGATCTGAGATCCGATTAAATCAGGGAAAAACATGGGTATGTGTGACAGAAGATACCTATGCAGATAAGATCGCTTTTTATCCAAGCGAAGAAGAGTATGCCAACAGATAAGCTGCTCAAACAATGCTGCGTTTTCCTGAAAGCAGGAAAAGAGGTTATTATATGAGTAAGAAAAAAAATGACACAAGTTTTTTGGTACAGGGATCGATTCTGGCAGTTGCATCTCTGGTGAGCAGGGTGATAGGTCTTGTCTATCGAATCCCGCTGACGGCAATCATCGGAGATCACGGAAATGATTATTACAGCTGTGCCTATGAAATTTATAGTTTGCTGTTGCTGATCTCATCTTACAGCCTTCCGATGGCTGTATCCAAGATGGTATCTGCCCGAATCTCAAATGGTGAAAAACAAAATGCATATCGCGTATTTAAAGGCGCAATGGTATTTGCCCTGATCACGGGTACGGCGGCCTGTGTGATCGTATTTTTTGGTGCAGAAGAGCTGACGCGTCTGTTCCAGACACCACTTGGTGTATATGCGTTACAGGTACTTGCACCGACACTGATCATTGTGGCAGTGCTTGGTGTATTTCGTGGATTTTTCCAGGGTATGGGAACCATGATTCCAAGTGCGGTATCTCAGATTATCGAGCAGATTGTAAATGCGGTTGTCAGTGTAGGCGCTGCCTATGTATTATTTGCTTATGGAAAAAGAATTGCTACGGTACTTGGCAGCAAGGAACATTATGATGCTGCCTATGGTGCGGCTGGTGGAACACTGGGAACCAGCGTAGGAGCACTGTGTGGCCTGGCATTTATTATATTTGTATTTTCCATGTTTCTCCCGAAATTCAAAAAGTCAATGAAACGGGAGCGAAAAGTAACACAGAAAGAACCGGAATCCTATCGTGTAATTTTTGGTATTCTGATTGGAACAATCGTTCCGGTGTTACTGAGCACAACGATTTACAATCTGGTATCTATTGTAGACCAGTGGTTGTTTAAAAATATTGCAACCCTTCAGGGCTATTCTGCAACAGACGTATCAGAGTGGTGGGGAATTTTCTCCGGAAAATACAGAGTTCTGACCAATGTGCCGATTTCTATATCTACAGCATTGGCTGCATCCTGTGTACCTGCACTGGCGGCTGCTTTTGCACAGAAAGATGATGATCAGGTACGGCAGAAGATTGGTATGTCCATGCGTTTTATCATGGTTGTTGCAATGCCATGTACAGCAGGTATCATGGTACTGGCGGATCCGATCATTCAGCTTTTATTCCCGGGTTCAAGTGCCCTGGCAGGACATTTGTTACAGGCAGGTGGAATCAGTGTTATCTTTTATTCTATTTCCACCTTGTCCAATGCCGTTTTGCAGGGAATTGACCGGATGAAGATTCCGGTCAGAAATGCATCAATTGCACTTGTGCTTCATGCAGGTGTCATTGCGGTTGCCATGTTCGGGCTGGATTTGAAAATTTATGGTATCTGCATCGGAACCATTGCATTTTCACTGATTATGTGTATATTAAACGGTTTGTCAGTAAAAAAATATTCTGGTTTTCAGCCGAATATCAAAAAGACGTTTGTAAAGCCGGCAATTGCATCTGTGATCATGGGAGTGGTTGTATATGCGGTTTATTTTGTGAGCCATAAGGTATTACACAGCAATGCCATCAGTACTGTGATAGCTGTTTTGATTGGAATGATTGTATATGCGGCAGCGCTGTTGCTGATCAAGGGACTGACGGAAGAGGAACTGCACAGTTTCCCGAAAGGAGAACTGTTGATTCGAATTGCAAAGAAGTTCCATTTATTATAGTGGCAAAATTATCATAACTCATGAAAGGCATCATGAGTCGTGAAGGCATAAGAAACGATAGAAATGCCGTTTTATATGTATAAAAGAAAAAGAAATGTGAATACTACGAGTAAAGGAGTTTTTATTATGAAACAGACACGTATGATTCGCATTTCTTTTTTAATTTGCACAGGGATGATGATAGTGGCATTCTGGGGTGGATATTATATGGGTGGATATCAGCTGTCCGGGGATTACACACCAGTGCAGACTGCTTCTTCTGCGGAAGAAAATTCGGGGGAGGTATATGCTGCACAATCTGAATCAGTGGAAAGCATGAATCATGTAAAAGAAGAAAAATATTATGTC
Organism: uncultured Eubacterium sp.; assembly: GCA_902475415.1. Lineage (GTDB taxonomy): Bacteria > Bacillota > Clostridia > Lachnospirales > Lachnospiraceae > Eubacterium_I. The sequence continues at coordinate 768 of CABRZK010000203.1, read as the reverse complement.
AAAGTGACGGGAGAGTATCTGTCCGTGTATTTCAGTGATACAGACCGTTTGTATTTTGAAACTGGTTTAAAGCTGACTGACTTACCGGAGTATTTAAGAAAAGATGCACTGGAGGGGATTTCTTTTTCTTCTCTTGAAAATGTCTATAGTTTTCTGGAAAATTATTCGAGCTGAAGAGAAGATGAGCAGTATCTGTATCTGTGAACAACAGATGGTTTTCCTTATGTGAGCAGACCGTAACATACTCGTCAGAGCGCATCTGTTCCATTCATAAAACGCCCTTTTCAAAATCTTTTGCTTGTGCTATACTGAACCTCAGTTAGTTGAATGAAAAATGAGTTTAGTTGATAATGTATTAGTCAAATAACGATGGATTTTGGAGGTTTTATGTCAAAAGAGAAAAAAGCAAAAGGGATTGGAATAGGAACGGGGATGATCATTGGTATTGCCCTGGTTTATATTTTGGTTGGACTTGCGATGGTATTTGTGCCGCAGTTCAAGGAGACCTATATTATTTATATTGCCGGAGCAATTTTCGTGATTTTTGGTATTATCTTGATCGTGAAATATTTCCTGACCGGAAGTTATCGGGATCTCGGTAAATACGGTTTTTCAGCGGGGGTACTCTGTGTGCTGATCGGTGCCTGTATGCTGGTGCGTACACAGCAGATAGCGGTCTATTTTTCACTGTTTCTTGGAATCTGCATTCTGCTGACAGCTGTGATTAAGTTACAGAATGCAGTGGATCTGAAAAGCATGCATAATAAA
>CABRZK010000202.1 GCA_902475415.1 uncultured Eubacterium sp. | reverse complement strand
CCCCCATATTTTTCTAAATCTGCCCCACTACCTCTCCCTCGCAGACCGTCCCCGCAAAAAAATAAAACCCTTATCCGGCAAACCACCAGATAAGGATTTCCTCAATTCTTTATACTTTTTTAGGATGACAACATTTTTATTACAATGTGATCAGAGCATCTGTAATATTTGTAATTCTGCGGTATCCATCTTCTGTGATCAGGAAATCATCTTCCTGACGGACGCCGCCGATTCCCGGAATGTAAATTCCAGGTTCAATCGTATGAACCATTCCCGGCTGAAGGGTCACTTTACTGCCGGTACAGATATACGGCTGTTCATGAATATCCAGTCCGAAGTTGTGTCCCGGACCATGTGGAATATGATAGCCTGCATCTTCTACTACCTTCACGATGATATCTCTGAGCTCGCCCATAACCATACCCGGTTTCAGGCTGTTCTGACCAGCATCCTTTGCTTTTCTGACTACGTCAAACATCTTGTAAAGCTCCGGATTTTTGGCTTTCCCTACTGCAACAGTACGGGTAATATCCGAGCAGTATCCGTGATAATAAGTCCCGAAATCAATCGTCACAAAATCACCAAGCTGGATTTTTCTATCGGATGCTGTCGCATGACAGTTTGCTCCGTTATCCGGACCAGATGCTACGATCGTCTCGAAGCAGAATCCGGAGCCGCCACGGCTTCTGAACTGATATTCCAGTTCATTTGCAATATCGATCTCTGTAACGCCCGGTTTGATCACATCAAGCAGTGCATAGAAAGATCTCTCTGAAATCCGGCATGCCTGTTCGATCGTCTCGATTTCTTCCGGTGTCTTGATCGCACGTAAAGGTTCTACATAAGACCCTTCGGAAACGAATTTGGTATCAGGCGCCTGACTTACCAGATCCTGATAATCATCAAACGTAAGATCTGCTCCACAGATTGCACACTGTTTTACCCCTGCTTCTGCCGCCAATTTACCGGTCTGGCTGAAGTAATTCAGTCCTTCACCGTAGACAACAACTTCAAATCCTTCTGTTTCCTGTGCGGCCTGGAATTCAAACCGTCCGTCGGTTACAAAATAGTTTTTCTTTTCTGTCAAAAGCAGGACCGCAACTCCATATTCTCCGGTAAAGCCGGTCAGATACTTAATGTCGCTGCCTTTGCTGATCACAATTCCGTCATGACCATTTTTCTTTACAGCATCTACAATTTTCTGTATGCGTGTATTCATTGTTCCATCTCCTACTGAATGAAATCCCAGTTGAATTTCATATTTTCATCATATGATTTGTATGGTTTTCCATCAATATCATAGATGTTTACATTATAATGCCAAGGTTCCGGAAGTGTCTTCTCCGGATAAATGTGCTTCATCAGCTCATATCCTTCCGGATCATAGACCTTCAGTTCCTCTCTTGTGTTGACCGGTCCGCGGATACCATCCCATCGTCCGTCAACACCTTCCTGCATGACATTGAACCAGACAGTACTTAAGGTTGCAAAATACTCTTCGTAATTGCTGATCGCATAAGTGTCCGGCCACAAACCATTGTCGCTGGCATGCTGATATGCTTTCCGGATCATGTCTGCAAGCGTCTGGTCTTTCAGACCATTCATTCCAACCAGATGGATCGCATGTCCGAATTCATGGACAAGTATCATCTCATTTGGATAACTGGTTGCATATCTTCCGGTTCTGAGACGGATCACATTTGCCTCTGAAATAGAGGATGCCGGATTCGTCATCTCGCCGCCGTAACCTGCCACGTGGCGGGTTGCAAGCAGATATCCCATTCTGTGTTCCGGGACATCATATGCATTCTCAAGCAGTCCGAACACAGATACCTCTGCGCCTCTGCGGACGAGCTCTTCTGCTACTTCCGGGATCTTTTCAAGCATCATATCAATAATTGCAAGTGCTTTGTCCACTACGGCCGGTGTTGTTTTTTCTCCGGCTTTTACTACAATGCCGGAGGTTCCTTTTTTGCGGACCACATAATATGGCTGATACACGGTCTGGTAGACCTTTTCATTGTCTGCCGGTCTGTCTTTTACATCAGTCAGCTTTCCGACAACCTGTACGGTAACCTCTCCTGCACATTCCGGATCAACCGGATGAACCAGGGAAAGTGTGGTACGCATGGATTCTTTCTGGTATACCGTACCATAATCCCATGTCATATCACTGGTCCAGTGTACCAGTTCCTGTACTTTCCCTTTGTATTTTACCAGATAATCGTTTTCATTATCAGCACGGCGCATCTGTTCGCCCCAATAAATCTCAATTCTTCTGTCATCGATCAGAATGACTTTTTCGACCGGTGCATAATTACAATTCTCTGACATTTATTTTTCATCCTCCTGAAACATAAACTTATTTCCTAATCTTTTATGCTTCTGCGTTCTTGTCCAGTCCCATTCCGACTGCAAGCTTTTTACTGAAGATTGCTACAACCGCACCGACTGCACATACACCCAAACCGATTGCTACGAAGAACGGAATTTCGCTTCCTTCTTTGTAGAAGTTTGTAAGCAGCGTGTTAAGAGCAGCTCCTGTAGACTGTGACATTGACCAGATTGTCATCATCTGTGTCATGAATGCCTTCGGTGCTGCAACAGCCGTGATTGAGTAACCGATCGGGCAGGTAAATCCTTCACCAAGCATCAGGATTGCATAGAATAATACGATCCACCATGCGCTGACTTTTGCATCTCCAGGATAGATTACATAGAGGAGTGCAATGATTAAAGCTCCAAATCCCCAGAAGATTGTTCCGATACCCATCTTTGTGGTTCCGTATGGCTGTTTCTTTCCGAGTTTTGTCCATACTGCTGTCAGGATACTTCCGATGATAACTGCAAATACTGCTGGGATTGTCTGCATAGATGCTGCAGGCACTTCAATTCCGAACAGTACACGGTTAACCTTTTCTTCATAGAAGATTGCAAGGATTGAAATTGTCTGTGTCCAGATCAGCAGGGTAACTGCGTTACAGATGAACGGCGGAACCAGGCAGAGGATTTTCTTCTTCTCATGTGGCTCTGTCTTTTTACTTTTGTAAATAACTACCAGGTATACGATCGGGATAATGATCGATACAGTACTGATTACATTTGAGAATACAGAAATACTTAATGTTCCTGTTGCAAAAAGCGTTGCAAGAACAACTGCGCAGATAACAAGTACAATGATCATCTTTGTGATGAAAGAACGTTTCTTATCATCCGGAAGCGGATCATCCGGTTCAATACCGATATTACCGAAGAACGGTTTGTATGTAACTGCATATACAACGATACCCAGGAATGCAAGGACTGCACATGCCGCGAATGCTACATGGTATCCGAGTGCTGCTGCGATTGCACCGGAAAGTACCGGAGCTGCTGCACCAATGTTGGAAATTACGTAAGAAATCGTGTAAGCGCTGTCACGTCTTCCATCGGATTCATCATAGAATTTTCCAAGAAGAGCATCCAGACATCTGCCACCGAACATCGGTCCGATTGCCAGACATCCCATAGCGATTCCATAGCCAGGAACGCCAAGTGGTAATGCAAGGCATACATATCCAATAAATGAAAGTGATCTTGCTATAAATAAAGACTTCCGGCATCCTAAGATACGGTCGCAGACAAAGCTTCCGACAATACCTGTCAGTACGACAACTGTTGAATATAAAGAGATCAGCTGTGCTGCATTTGCCTTGCTGAATCCAAGTCCTTCCGGTGCATTTGCGTATAAGTAGTAAATCAGTACCGCACTCATCGCATAGTTTGCAAAAGAGTTACAAAGCTGCATAAAGCTCAGGGTTCCCACACCCTTTGGCTGTCCTAAAAAGGCGGTTTGTTTTCTTAACGCCTCATCATGTTCGTTCATTATTTTTCCCTCCAAAATAACCTTTTGTATTCATTCAACAAAAAACAATCGTTAATTATTTCCCCATCCTCAGATGTCTTCACTCCTCCTTTTTTCATAATTTTTAACTTTTGTTTTTTATTTTGAACATACAAGTATCTTACTTTTTTTTGTTAACTTTGTCAATATTTTTGTCTGTAAATATGAATTTTTGTTCACATTCATAAACATTGACAAAAAAAGAACGCAAAAAACGTTTTTTGCGCCCTTTTTTCGTCATTTTTATGTATTATTTATTTCTGGTTGCGGAACTGTACCGGTGTGATATTGTACGCCTTCTTGAAAAGTCTGTTGAAATGCTCTACATTCTGATATCCAACGGTCAGTGCAATATTTTCAACGGTCATGCTGCTGCTCTTTAACAGGGCACGTGCCTTTTTCATTCTGACTTTTTTGACAATATCCCCGAAAGTCATTCCGGATTTTTCTTTGATATATTTAGAAAGATACGGTTTGGACAAGAAGAATTTTTCTGCCAGATCATCTAAAGATACATCCAGATAATTTGCCTGGATATAGTTCATGATCTCTACCATTCTTTCATCTTTACATTCATTCACATTCTTCAGTTCATCGATCTTATTGACAGCAACTGTCAATGCCTCAATAGAAGCTTTGATGATATCGGCATCAATTCCGACTCCCCAGTAGGTCTTTCCATTACAGATGACACCTACATAAGCACATGCCTTGGAAGAAGAACCACGTGTCAGGGAATGTTCTTCGTAGAAGCTCAGTTCATAGCTGATACCAAAGTACTGTTTGATCGCATTGCTGACTGCGTCAAGACGTCCGTTACCGCCTGCTGTTACCACACGTTTTCCATTTGCATGGGAAATGGTTGCATCTGCTATAATACCATCTTCCTGTTTGAAGTGGCATTCATCGATAG
>CABRZK010000201.1 GCA_902475415.1 uncultured Eubacterium sp. | reverse complement strand
CCGCAGGTGAAGCGGTAACGGCAGGGCAGATTATAGGTTATGTAGGCAGCACCGGCGACAGCACCGGCAACCACCTGCATTTTGAGGTGATGCAAAACGGCGTGAGAATGAACCCCTTGGAGTTAGTGTTCGCACAGTAGTCTGCAACATGATTTTGGGTTTATTTAATAAGATACCCATATTAAGCGCTATATCGACCAGGGTATTCCTCCGATTTGTCACTGCTTACCCGTTAGCTTGAACCAGCACTGGGTCGTTCCATTCAAATATACTAACGGTTCTGGCTGGGATAGCAATAGAGACAGGTTCTCAAACCAATGCCATAGGACCGACACAAATTGGCAAGTCAACGCAACAAAGCGCGCTTGTCTATCGGGTCGAGGATATTGCCCAAATGCTGTCCATCAGCCTGCGGGCAGCTTATACACTGTGCAACACAACAACGGATTTCCGTGTGCTGCATATAGGTACTTCGATCCGAGTCAGCAAGGCCAGCTTTGACGCATGGCTTGCCCGCATTGAGGAGGCTTAACTATGGCATACATCAACAAACGCGGCGACGGCTAACACTCGATTTGAAGCCAGGCAGCGGCAGTTCTAATTTGCAGACCTCTGCAAAGATTCAACGCATCAAGATTTGCACCCGCCCACTCCGTAGGCTTCGACCAAGGCGTTGATCAGCACCCACGCAAGCGCCGCAGCGGCGAGTAGCCGGAGCACCGGCACCCATTGCCCCCTAAGTTTAGGCCTGTACGATACCCCATACAGCGCTTCAGAACTGGGGGCAAAGCTGCTTTTCCTGTGTATTTTCACTCTCATGAAGATTGCAGAATCACTTTTTGTGGATAAACAGACATGACGAGGCTTATATCGGAAGTGGAAAGGTTACTCCATTCCGTATTGCGAAAAGCATCCTTATGGAGTCCAATCGCCATTGCGAGTTCTTCGGTTTCACCTACGGATAGCTGCGACGGCTTTTTTGCCAGAGGGTTCAGCGATTCGAAAATTTCCGGGGAAACCAAATTTCGCCAGCCATCTTTTTCCGCTCCGCAATAATCAAAACGATAGTATGTCAACAATGGGGAATCCGACACCTTCGTCACAGATATATGAAACAGTGCGTACTTTTCTGACAGGGAATCCGAAAAAATTGATTCCCGATCGATGTTATATTCCTGTAAAAATGCTTCCCCGTCAACAATTTCAGCACCGATCAATTCTATTTTCAGACCATTCCACTCGATAGGCTTTTGCGGATACCCATAACAATCCTCGGTTGCCAAATAAGAACCATTTAAGCGTGTGATTCTCAGGCCGATTGCGAAAGAGAGAACCAGCAAAAGGAGCAAAAGCAGAATCGCACGATGATGAAGTCGTTTGTTTTTCACTTCAAACCTCCTCGTGGCAATTCTTGTCCACATTCACAATCCGGCCCTCACGCATCGCTATGATTTCATCCGCAAGCGATTCCATTTGCTGGCGATCATGGCAGGTCAGCACAATCAGCTTTCCCTTTTGGCGCAGTTCACGCAAAAGGTCACGTATTTCTTTTATTCCCGACTCATCCAACGCATTGAATGGCTCGTCCAACAGAATCAGATCAGGTGATTCAACGATAGCGGCTGCGATTCCAAGGCGCTGCTTCATGCCGAGAGAATATTTGCGGAAGGGCCTTTTGTCGGATGGGTTCAGTCCGACACGACGCAACGTATCGCCAATCTGCGCTTGCGAAACAAGTCGTTTGATATCACAGAGAAGAGAAAGATTTTTTGCGCCAGTGAATTCATCGATAAAGATTGGGTTCTCCAGCAAAAGGCCAATGCTTCGCGGGAATGAGATACCCTTACCAATGATTTCTCCATCGATTGACACGGTGCCCATTGTGGGAAGCACAAGGCCACAGATCACGCGCATAAGCATGGTTTTGCCACTTCCATTGATTCCTTGAATCCCGTAAATCCGTCCCCCGTTTTCGCCGGAAGCACAGGAAAAACAGGCATTGATATCATCCAGAACAACATTGCCCTGAATCACCTTGGTAAGATGGTTGATTTCAACTTTCATTGCGGCCTCCTTTGAAGTCCGGGAAACAAGTCAAGTTGTAAAAACAGGAACATACCGATGAAGCATACGATTCCGGCAAATATAAGGTAGAAAAGCAAGCCTGCCCTTTCGTCGAATCCAGCGGGAGACATGGCTCTACAGCGAATCAGCATGGCATAGCAGAGAAAAGGAGATGGAAACTCAGTGAATGAGACGGCCACAAGGCAACTTATGGCAAACACCTGTCCCCAGACAAAAGAGCAAAAGATGCAAAGGCAAAAGGCAAGAAGCGAGATTGCCAACGCAAAACCGAAAGGCAAAAGGCAGGTCAAAGCATCGCAAGGCAATACATCATACGGCAAAATGGTAAAGCAAGACAAACCATTTGTAAAAAAGCAGAATACGCATACAGAGCAAAAGCCGACTGCAAAGTAAAGCAGATTCCACACGGTTAGCGCAAGACATTTGCTGAACCACCACAAGGCTCTGCTCTTTGCCCGCAGCAGAACATGAATGCCTGCCCCGCTGGCGTCCCGAATCGGATATAAGAGAGCAGTGTAAATACAAAAGTACATGAGTGTAAACCATGTAAGTGGAACCTGAAACACTTCTGTTCTGGCATCCGTAAACGGATAGCAGCCCCGAAATATCTGCATATAATATTGAATGGTAGTATATTTGCCGTAGCTATCGGGCTTTTGCATATCCGCAATCATGCAGCCAATCAAAAACAGCGCTGCTTCCGCGATCAGGAAGAAACGATTCGTTCGGATATAGTTCTTGATATCCCGCAGGAGCAATCGAATAAAACTGTTCTTCACCTTAAAAAGTCCTTTCTGGTAACGGCAAAGTGCAGAAACAGAGATTCAAGAAACAGAATACAGATGCCTGAGAGAAAATGGCGCCAAACTGTATTTTCGGCAATTCGATTCACGGAGAAAGAAACGCTCTTTTGCAGCCTATACAGTTTCGGTGTAACAGGAAACGAACACATCCACAAAGCCAAAAGGCAGACGCCCCATGAGAGTATGCTTCCGAGTTGGTGCGATTCGCAGGAAAGATTGATTGACAGGAAAAGAATCGATACCAGCAAGACTGTGAGCCAGATCGTCATAGCCTGCCAGACAATCAAGGAGCCTGTTTTGACAGGGGTTATTAACGTTTGGCCCGTCATATAGGCATAGTAGCTTGCTCCGCTTTCCCATGTACAAGGTTTACCACCTCGAAACAGCAGAGCACCCAATGCAATGGACGGGATTGAAACCGCCATCACCGCTCTGAACGCAATAAAAAGGAGCGCAGCAAGGAGATTGCGGGCAAGCCGTGCTCTATTATCTAACGCACAAATGACAAAGGGCTGCTCTAAAATGAACTTCAGTTGGTGTACAAGGCCAAGCGTCGGGGGAATCAGCAGCATTAAAAGGAAGCTCGGTTGAACGCCTGTCATCATAGTGTCGGCAAAGCACAGCTCCACACCCTGTTCATGCCATTTATGCAGCCAGAAAAGTGCATTGCCGGTTGCAAGCGCAACGCACAAAAGCGAATAAACCAGCAATCGCTTTCTATAAGTTACCCGAAATTGCCGATAAATTGTCAAAGCACATCACTCTTATTCCGCTTCAAGAAATACATAGTCATGCTGCCGATGGGGACAGCTAAGAAGTAAATTGCAATCGTAACCCATTTCACATTGACCGCAGGCTGGAAGGGCAACAGAATTGCAAACAACGAGACCGAATCCATCTGAAGCCAGTTGCAGATAAAATACAGGAGCAGGTAGAGCAAGAAAGGAAACAGCGCAGGCTGCAGAGGATTTCTTGTAGCTACCGATACTGCCAGGGCAATGATTTCCCATGCGCCAACCAATAAAGCATCCATTATAATATAGATGACGGTGTACTGCAGCGGCTTATGATAAAACAGATGCGCCATCAGGCTGCGATTGCTGATTCCGTAAAGGTTGGTAAGCGCTTCCGGCCGGACAAGCGGCAAATATAAGGCGGTGCCTGCAAAGTCGAAGAACAAGATTGTCGCTGTCAAAAAGGCGGAGGCAATAAAAATCGTCAGAGCCTTGGCAAACAGATAGGTGGATTTTTTTCGGCGCACAAAAATCTGCATCACATAGCCCGTGTTAAAGTCCCATGATACAGTATCCGAAAACGGAAAGGCACAAAGGAACGGAAGAAGCATATACAAAAGGGTAGGCCAGACAGTGGAGGAGTCCATCCCGATCCAATGCCCGTATGCAGAGTGAGGAGTAAGAAAAAAATCTCCTTGCCAACTCGACAGCCACTGGGTCAAGGGAAGAACCCCGAATATGATATGGAGAAGGGAAATGACGATGCCTGTCAGCAGAGAGAGATACAGCCGCTTGCTTCCAAAACAGCGCTTCAGCTCAAAACATAGAATGCTTTTCATGGTCACATATCCGTTTCTGTGTGCATGGCAGGAGCATTAGGCTAACGCCAGCCACTCTTCGTTCATCACATTGTCGGCGGTCTTGACTTCGGTCATCGCATTACCGCCGAGGTTTGCCCTCAGATATAAGTCACTCAACTCGATTTCCGCTCTCACATAGTAAAGGACCGTGCAAGTGCGTGTCTCCCCTGGGGCCAACATGAGCTGGAACTGGTTCTTTTCACCGAAAGCAACCGCGGGCAAGTCAGATGTGACAGCCTCGCTGCAAGTCGTTTCTGTTGCGATGGAACCGTCAACACAGCATTGAATGGACAGGTTGTTCAGATAAACCTCGGCCTCTGCGCTGCCGGA
>CABRZK010000200.1 GCA_902475415.1 uncultured Eubacterium sp. | reverse complement strand
AATCAATGCATCCGGTTTTATTTCTTTTAATTCTTCAAAATAAGCTCTGACTCCGCTCAGATCACCATTATGAGCCAGAATATTTGCTGTAATATATACTTTTACATCATGAGCATGTGCAAACGCGATTCCTTCCCGGATCTCCTCCATGGAAAAATTCTTGGCCTTTGCTCGCAGCCCAAAAGCTTCTCCACCGATATATATCGCATCCGCACCAAACATAACCGCTGTTTTTAATACTTCCAGGCTGCTTGCCGGAATCAGTAATTCTGGACGTTTCATGAAATGCTCCTTACTCTTTTTTATTGTATTGCCAGAATGATTTTCTCTGAACATTCTAAAATCATTCTGCAAGTTACTGTTCTTTTCTTACACTGACTGTTACACCATCACCGACAGGCAATACTGCCGTCGTCAGCTGTTCATTATGAGTCAGCTCATACAGATACTCCCGCATTCTCTTGTGAATGGTACGGTTTCTTCTGGTCACCGCATAATGGGATTCAATGATATCACCATCCTGCAGTACATTATCCGACACAAGGATACCACCCTCTGCCAGCAAACGCAAGACATCATCAAAAAAATGGATATACTGACCTTTTGCTGCATCCATAAAGATCAAATCATATGGTTCCTGCAGTGTCTTCAGTACCTCTGCCGCATCTCCCTCCAGCAACGTGATCATCTGATCCCGTCCGGCTTTTGCAAAATTTTCTCTGGCAATCGGTATCCGTTTTTCATAATTTTCTATCGTCGTGATCTCGCAGTCTACAGGATTGTATTCTGCCATCAGCAAAGCTGAAAAGCCAACGGCTGTACCGACTTCCAGTATCCGCACCGGACGTTTCATTGCCAGCAATACTTTCAGCAAACTCTGCATTTCCCGGCGGATAATCGGTACATAGTTTTCTTTTGCAGTTTTCTCCAATTCTTCCAGAAACGGTGTATTTCCTGTATTTAACGAATTGATATACGTCACAAATCTTTCATCAACAATCATACTTCAACCCAAATCATTATTACTCATAGAGGATTGCTTCAAAATCCAGGCAACCGATCAGTTCCTGATTCACCTGCTGGATAATCCGGCAGACGGCAACCTCAGCTGCCAGGAACTCGGCCAGCAGGGGATCTTTGTATACATCTGCATATTCCTGTTCCAGGCGATCTGCCTCTGTAAACAGGTCAATCTGTTCTCTGCTGTTCTGCAAAAAATAATTTTTTCTTCTGAATTCATGAAGTCTGCGTTCCTTTTCCGGATACTGGTGTACTTCCTCCCGGATCTTCTGGTACCGGCAAAATGCCTCACTGTTCTGAAGAGAACGTTTCAATTCCTCAATACTTGTATTTACATCCATAATTTACACTTCCATAATAATCGGAATGATCATCGGACGACGTTTCGTCTTTTTCCATACAAATTCGCCCAGTGAATCTTTTATCTCTGTCTTGATCTTGCCCCAGTCTGTGATTCCACGGTCTGTCAGATCTGTCACATGCTCATTCAGCAGATTCTGCGCCTCGTCCATCAGACTTTCCGAACCACGCACATAGACAAATCCACGGGATACAATATCCGGACCTGCCAGAAGCTGTCCGGAACCGCCCTGTAAAGTCAGTACGACAATAATGATACCGTCTTCTGCAAGATGCTGACGATCACGCATAACGATATTACCGACATCACCAACACCAAGTCCATCTACAAATACAGAACCTGCCGGTACTTTTCCGACAACTTCCGCGCCATTCTCATCGATTTCCAGTACATCTCCGGATGAAATCATCAGAATGTGTTCTTTATCCATACCTAGTTCTGCTGCCACACCGGCCTGTGCCTTGCGGTGTTTGAACTCTCCATGTACCGGAATTGCATACTTCGGGTGAAGCAGAGAGTAGATCAGTTTAATCTCCTCCTGACATGCATGTCCGGATACATGTGTATCCTGGAAAATAACATCTGCACTCTGGCGATACAGATCATTGATGATCTTGGAAACAGCTTTTTCATTTCCCGGAATCGGATTTGAGCTGAATACGATCAGATCATTTGGCTGAATTTTAACTTTACGGTGGATACCGTTTGCCATTCTGGAAAGTGCCGCCAACGGCTCACCCTGACTTCCGGTCGTGATAAGAACCGTCTTCTCATCCGGATAATTTTTCAGCTGATCGATCTCAATCAGGGTATTATCCGGAATATTCAGGTAACCAAGTTCAGACGCAATGGAAATGATATTGACCATGCTGCGTCCTTCTACCACTACTTTGCGGCCAAATTTGTAAGCAGTATTGATAATCTGCTGTACACGATCCACATTGGATGCAAAAGTAGCAACAATAATTCTCTGATGTGTATGATCACTGAAAATACTGTCAAATGTTTTTCCGACCTTTTTCTCTGTCATCGTAAAACCTGGGCGTTCTGCATTGGTACTGTCGCACATCAGTGCAAGTACGCCCTTTTTACCGATCTCGCCAAAACGCTGCAGATCAATGGCATCTCCGTAAACCGGTGTATAGTCCACCTTAAAATCTCCGGTATGAACAACGGTTCCTGCCGGGGAATAGATTGCCAGAGCTGCTGCATCCTGGATACTGTGGTTTGTCTTGATAAACTCCACACGGAAACATCCAAGATTGATATGCTGTCCGTATTTGACCACTTTGCGTTTTACTTTGTTCAGCATATTGTGCTCACCAAGTTTGTGGTCGATAATGCCGATGGTCAGCTTTGTCGCATAAATCGGCACATTGATCTCACGCAGCACATAAGGAAGTGCTCCGATATGATCCTCATGACCGTGCGTGATAAAAAATCCCTTTACACGATCGATATTGTCTTTTAAATATGTGATATCCGGTATACATAAATCAATACCGTACATATCATCTTCCGGGAATGCCAGACCGCAATCCACCACAATAATACTGTCTTCGTATTCGAAAGCAGTAATATTCATTCCAATGGCTTCCAGTCCGCCAAGTGGAATGATCTTTAATTTAGATTTTTTTGTATTTGCCAAAAAATCGCACCTCCTATTTTATTTCCGCTCTTATTTTCTCTCTTATATATTATTTCGTTTTCTGTAAATATCAGTTATTTACAAATCCACGCACAAAATAGAGGCAGACTTATCTGCCGACATTACATCTCAATATCCACATCATCCAGCATTTCTGCGAACACTTTGGAAATTGCATTTAATTCCACATCATTTTCCACCATGGCATAGATGACGTCCTCGTCTTCCGTCTGTACTTCCTTCAAAATATATGCAACGGAATCCTCATCTTCTTCCTCGGTCGCAAGCAGATAAGTTGTTCCATTGATACATGTCTGTTCCAAAAGGTACAATTCAAGATTTTCCTGATTTTCCGGATCCGTAAAAATTATTTTCTCCATGACACGCTACCCTTCCGTGTGCTGTCTGCCCTGATAATCCAGATATCCCTGTAAAATAAAAATGGCAGCCAGTTCATCCACATATTCTTTTCTGTTCTCTCTGCGGATTCCGGCTTCCATCATAGTACGGTCTGCTTCCACGGTGGTCAGTCGTTCATCCCAGAGTACCACTTCGAGTCCGGTACGCTTCTCAAGCATCTCCTTAAACTCCAGTGTCTTCTCACATCGTTCACCCTCAGTGTTATTCATATTTTTCGGAAAACCGAGTACAATTTTTCCTACTTCATATTCTTCTTTCAGTTCATCGATCCGTGCCAGTGTCTGACGCAGCTTTCCTGGTGCTTTCCGCCGCACGATTTCAATTCCCTGGGCAGTCAAAAACAAGGGGTCACTGATTGCAACCCCAACCGTCTTTGAACCGAAATCAAGTCCCATGATTCTCATACGTTTGTCCTAATCCCATCCATGTGTGGAAACATAATCTTTCAGAACTTCTTCTACCAGTTCGTCACGTTCCACTTTCATGATCAGACTGCGGGCGTTTTTATAACTTGTAATATATGTCGGATCTCCGGACATAATATATCCCACGATCTGATTGATCGGATTGTATCCTTTCTCTGCCATCGCTTTATATACGATTTCCAGAACATCACCGATTTTTAATTCCGGTGCTTTTTCTACTTTAAAATATTGTGTACTGCTTAAGTCCTGCATAACTTGTACCTCTGTCGTTAAAATATATCAATATTTATTCTAATATAAATATGGGAAAAATTCAACCTTCATTATCCGGTTCGCCAGGTTTTCCTCTGTTGGCACCCATACTTTGACATATTCCGGCGTCAATCCTTCAAAATACCGCACACCGTCAACTTCCACCGGTTCCTCAAACAGCACCGATACCTCTTTTCCCTCGTAATACCGTATAAATTCTTTTTTCTGTTTTTCGGCAAGCTGCATTAAAATGGAGCTTCGCTCTCCCTTTACGGATTCCTGAATCTGATTCGGCATAGATGCTGCCACTGTTCCGTTTCGTTTGGAATATTTAAATACGTGCACTTCATAAAAATTTACTTTTTTCACAAATGCACAGGTCTCTTCAAACTCTTCCAGTGTCTCTCCCGGGAATCCAACAATAATATCAGTTGTAATTGCCGGATGTTCAAAATACCTGCGCAACAGATTGCATTTTTCCAGATATTCTTCCGGTGTATATCTGCGGTTCATCCGTTTCAGTACCGTAGCGCTTCCGCTCTGCAGTGACAGATGAAAATGTGGACATACTTTTGGCAATTTCACCAGTGCCTGTACAAATTCTTCCGTAACAATCCCCGGTTCCAATGATCCCAGGCGAATCCGCTCCACACCATCGATCTGGTGTAATGTCTGGATCAGTTCCAAAAGACTGCTGCCAAAA
>CABRZK010000199.1 GCA_902475415.1 uncultured Eubacterium sp. | reverse complement strand
CATAGAACGGATCATTTACAAAATGTAAATAGAGATTAAAAAATTGGGGGATTTATTTCGCGGCATTTCCCATTGTGCCTGTGGCAGAACACATATATGACAAAATTCCGATAAAATTGAAATGTATGTGAATAGGTGGGAGGTATTATCGTGAAAAATAAAGTACAGAAGTTCGGTAAATTCCTGTCGGGAATGGTCATGCCGAATATAGGAGCGTTGATTGCATTTGGTTTTCTGGCAGCACTGTTTATCGATACAGGTTGGATTCCAAATGAAAAATTAAACAGCATGGTGTCACCGATGCTGACTTATCTGATTCCGATCCTGATTGCATCAACCGGAGGAAAAATGGTAGGTGGCGACAGAGGTCGTGTGGTGGGTGCAATTGCAGTTATCGGTGCAATTATGAGTAACACATCCATTACAATGCTTATGGCTGCCATGGTAATGGGACCACTGGCAGGTTTCTGTATTAAAAAATTTGATCAGTTGATGGACGGACATATGCCGGCCGGATTTGAAATGCTGATCAACAACTTTTCGGCAGGTATCATCGGTATGTTGCTGGCAATCCTGGGGTATGTGATTGTCGGACCGGTGATGAGCGGTATTCTGGCAGTTCTGGCAGCAGGAGTAAATATCCTGGTGAGCCACAGTCTGCTTCCGCTGGTTGCAATTTTTATTGAGCCAGCCAAGGTATTATTCTTAAATAATGCCATCAATCATGGTATTTTTACCCCTCTGGCAACCGCACAGGCTGCAGAGGTCGGAAAATCTATTATGTATATGCTTGAGCCAAACCCGGGACCGGGACTTGGTGTGTTACTTGCATATATGTTTTTCTGTAAAGATAAAAAGACAAAACAGTCTGCACCGGGTGCAGTGATCATTCATGTACTTGGTGGTATCCATGAGATTTATTTCCCATACATTCTGATGAATCCGCTGGTAATTATTGCGCCGATCGTTGGAAATATGGTTGCAATCTTCTGGTTTAATCTGACAGGCTGTGGTCTGGTAGGACCGGCATCTCCGGGATCTATCATTGCATATCTGATGATGACACCGGGACCGGATATCTGGAAAACTCTGGTAGGTGTGGCTGTTGCAACCGGTATTTCCTTTGCCATTGCGTCTCCAATCGTAAAAATGGCAGGTGGAAAGACCAGTCTGGAAGATGCACAGGCAGAGATGGCAGCAATGAAAGCAGAGTCTAAAGGGGAAGCTGCACCGGTTGCAATCAAAGCAGCATCTGAAGTAAAGAAAATTATCTTTGCATGTGATGCGGGAATGGGATCTTCCGCTATGGGAGCAACCAAATTCCGTAATCGTCTGAAAAAAGTATGTCCGGATATTCATGTAAGCAATACATCGGTGGATAATATTCCGGCAGACTGTGATATCGCAGTTGTACAGACCACACTGGCAGACCGTGCAAGAAAATCTGCACCACAGGCACAGTTGGTAACAATTGGAAACTTCCTGGCAGATCCGGCACTGGATGAACTGTACGAACAGTTAACAGCAAAGGAAACAGTAAACAAACAGGAAGAAAAAGAAACAGTATCCGAAAATGATAAGAATGTACAGACAGAAGCTGTGGCAGAATCGGAAACAGCAGAAGTATCAGACAAAGAGACTGGATCGGCAGCCGGAAATAAAGAGATTCTGGTCAGTGACGGTATTCGCCTGAACCAGGCATCGGTATCAAAAGAAGAAGCCATTCAGGCAGCAGGTGAACTGCTTCATCAGCTTGGTTATGTAGATGAGACCTATGTGGATGCCATGCAGGAACGTGAAAAACTTATCACAACTTACATGGGAATGGGTGTTGCAATCCCGCACGGAACCAGTCAGGCGAAAGGAACGGTAAAGAAAACAGGTATCGTATTCCTTCAGTATCCGGAAGGTGTTGATTTTGGCGATGAAAAAGCACAGTTAGTCTTTGGTATTGCCGGAATTGGCGACGAACATCTGGATCTTCTGGCAAAAATCTGTGAAGTACTGGAAGACGAAGAAGTTCTTGAAAAAATGAAAACGACTTCGGATCTTAACTGGGTAATGGAGCAGCTGTCCTGACGGGATAAGTTATGAAGACAAAATCGGAGAATCTTTCCTCAAACATTGCGGAAAGATTCTCCGATTTCGTCATTTCAGTAATGAATGATACAATCAAACTTGATGCCAATCGTGCTATTCGTTTTAAATTGTGTATATTTGCACGTGTTACGCAGTGATTGTAAATTTTCAGGTACGCGTAGGCTAACGGTGCCGCGGTGTAAATGAGAAAAAGTTGGAATCAAAAATCCGATGCAAGACGGTAGGGCGCTTTCTGTTATCGAAGCGAGCATAGCTTCGCCTCCGGGAGTGTGTCTGAGCCTTCTGCAGGTTTTGCAGAAGGGGAGTTCGCGGGAGGAGGCGAAAATCAGCGGCGCAGCGCAGATAGGAAATCGTCCGTGTCTGCATGGATTTTTGATTCCAACTTTTTCGTTTTCATCGAAACAGAAAAATTACAAGTCCGGTTTGATGAGAATTTTGAGCTGGGATGAACGGTCTTTGCGACCAAGTCCCTGCTCTTTACAATTGTCCAGGGATACGATGTCGGTTACCATGCCAGGGAAAGCAATTTTTCCGGCAGCCAGCATCTGCAGATAGATTTCGACCTCTTCCTGCAGATACACAAAGGAAGATTGGAAATCAATTTCAAAAATCTGTGCGGTTCCAAGGGTGAAGTTGATGGGCTGCTGAACGGTTCCGATGAGCATTACCTGTCCACCTGGTTTGACTGCCTTTAAGGCACAGGTTTCTACAGAAGCCGGATGGCCGGAACATTCATATACGATGTCCGCACCTACGTCAGAACCGAGAATTTCGCGGATGGAAGCAGCAAGATCAGGTTCTGTTGCTGAATTTAAGAAGTAGTCAGCGCCATAAGCGAGGGCTGCTTCTTTTTTGCTGTCAGTAACATCCAGAGCAATAATCTTGTTGGCTCCGCCTGCTTTTAAAAACTGAACGGCAGACAGACCGACAGGCCCCATGCCAGAGACAACGACAGAGTCACCGAGTTTGAAGCGTGACATACGAATGCCATGCAAAGCGACGCAGATAACGTCAAAAAGGACAGCATCTTCCATTTTTACATTGTCTGGAACCGGAATGATCATGGTGTGAGCCACATCTTCGATTAAAAGATATTCTGCATAGCCACCGTCTGGCATTCCGATACCTGCCGTACGTGGGAATCCATGAATACAGATGTTTGTTTTACCTTCTTTACATGGGGAACAGTTTTCTTTGCAATGTGCCGGTGGTCCACATAACACCCGCTGTCCAACTTGAAAACCAGTCACACTTTCGCCTAATTCTACAATCGTACCGGAGTTTTCATGTCCGAGAATTTTCGGGAGTGGTGTTGGCGTCTGTCCAAGCTTGTAAAATTCGATATCGGTGCCACAGATGCCCACATAATCGATTTTGACCAGCATCTGTCCCGGACCCGGTTTCGGAATTGGACGATCTTCCATTCTGATGTCTTCTTTTCCATATAAAACGGCTGTTTTCATAATACATATTCTCCTTAAGTCATTCAGCATTTCATGTACTCCCGGAATTTTTGACAAGGAAGAATTCTGAGAGTTCATACATATTTTATGTGTTCTATCATATATGGAATGAGATTGTGTTTCAAGAGACAAAAAAAGTGAAAAAGAGGACGTTTTTTTAGCTGTCAACGATACGTTTATAGTGTTAATGAGAGTGTATGAACAGCAGTCGGTTCATGATCAGAACCGTGGTCGGCTCGTTGACGAACTTTTGCAGGTATGCTATACTTTGGAAAAAGAATGTGAAAAAAGGAGCTTAGCAGGAGTATGAGTCAGGCAAAAGTTGATCGATATAAAGAAGAAAAGAAAAACAGGAAAAAAACGATAAAGAAAGAAAAAAGAAATCGTGTACTTGCAAGAACCGCAGGTATTGTTGTGGTAGCAGCTATCGTATGCTGGATCGGATTTTCCGGTTACTCTTATTATCAGGAGAAAAAACCGATGACAAAGACAGAACTCAGCATGACAGCATTAAATGATTATTTGAGCAGTCTGTCAGATGCAGGCAGTGCATCTGCTGAATAACAGAATGAAATGAAAAAGCCATGAAAGGATAACAGGAGAAAACCTTTCATGGCTTTTTTTGCGGGCATGTGTGGAAACAGAGATTCAGTTTGTATCGTTGCTGTTGTCATCTGTAACAGTAGCTTTATCAAGGGCAGACGATACTGCATTCAGTAACATGGAAGCGGTATACTGATTTTCTTCTGAATATGAGATGTTATCAACAGACTGTGTGCGGCAGATCTGTTCACTGATATCATCCATAGAAGATTGCATAAGCGGATACATGGTGGCTACTGTGTCATTCAACTGAACAAAAGATACAGAGTTGATGTGATTTTCATCTACCACGACCTGTACATCCAGGGTCTGCCCTTCAAACTGAAGAGAAGAGGTGTATACCCCGGCCTTATATTTAGGCTGATCGGCATCAGACTTTTGATGCTTTCCGGGACCAAACATATAAACCAGTAAAAAAATAAGTACGATTCCAAGAATAATAAAAATGGTTGTATAAATAACTTCTTTCATATGAAGCACTACAATTTTTGTCTTTGCATGCATGTTACAGTTTCCCCCTCATACCATACTTTGTATATCGTATGTGTTTTTTTATAAATATATGCATCAAAAAATAAAAAAATAAAAAATATGAAAAAAGTGCTTGACTTTTTTGCGTAGTCGAGGTAATATATCACTTGTCTTGAGAAACACAGACATGCGCGAGTGGCTCAGTTGGTGGAGCGCGACC
>CABRZK010000198.1 GCA_902475415.1 uncultured Eubacterium sp. | reverse complement strand
ATTTACACCGTGGCACCGTTAGACTACGCGTGCCTGAAAGTTTACGAACACTGTGCCGCACGCGCAGATATACAGAAAAAAGATGAATAGTCCAACTGAAGGAGTCTCGCTCCATCACGATAAGGCTGTTCATCTTTTTTTGTATGTTTATTGTGTCTCAGCGGGAGACATTTTCTAACTGTAAGATGCCGGAATGCTTCATTGAACTTCCAGCGTTTTTATTCTGTAAATTATGCGCGAGTCGTAACAGTGATTTCGTCTTCAATACCAATCATTTAGCCAACAAACTTGCCTAAACAGGAATTCATTTCAGACCAGTGGTTTTCCATGTCCTGAACGAGTTTGAACTGGGTACGTGCACGATCCAGATTCTGGCCTGGACGCTGGGTGGCAAAGTAGTGATCACCTTCCAGATAGTCCGTCAGAAAACGGATGCCACATTCCAGTGTCATTAATTTGGCACCCCATGGAAGTGTTTTGATTTCCAGAGGTGTCAGAGAACTGCCGGCAATTTCGAGAAAACCTTTGGTGTAGGCTTCGAATAATTCCATTGAAAAATTTACTTTGGAAAGATCCGGTTCATCCTCGGCACAGTGATTTGCACCAAAGCGGATGGAATCACCATAGTCATTGGCGGCCAGTCCCGGCATAACGGTATCAAGATCAATGATGCAGAGAGCTTCATTGGTATCTGCATCCAGCAGAATATTGTTTAATTTGGTGTCGTTGTGTGTGACACGAAGTGGCAGTTTTCCGGCGGCGAGAAGATCTGTCATATAGGAACAGTCAGCTTCGTGACTCAGCACAAAATCAATTTCCTTCTGAATATCAGCAGCACGGTGCATCACATCTGCATCCAGAGCAGCTTTGAATTTGCGGAAACGATCCGGGGTATTGTGAAAATCCGGGATTGTTTCGTGCAGAGTTGAGGCATCAAAATCAGCCAGATTTTTCTGAAACTGTCCGAATGCTTTTGCAGAAGTGTAGAAATCTTCTGTGTTTCTGCATTGTTGCAGACAGATGGTGTTTTCTACATAATTGAATACACGCCATACGCCCTGTTCAGAATCTGTGAAATAAGGCTGTCCGTCTCTGGTGTAGATCACGGTCATGGTTTCACGTTCTGTATCACCACCCTGTTTGGCAATGATTTTTTTCAGATATGATGTAACATTACAGATGTTTTCCATCAATACTTTCGGGTTGGTAAATATGTCAGTATTAATTCGTTGAAGAATGAATCTTCGAACATCAGTGCCGGTGACAGTTACCAGATAAGTGTTGTTGATATGCCCTTCCCCGTAGGCATTATGTGTCAAGGTACCTTCGCCCCAATCGTAAGCGGCAAAGACCTCCTGAAATATTTCAGGTGAAACCTGTCTCATAATTAAGTTCTCCTTTGTTTTCAATGTTATTAGAGTATGGTTGAAAAAGTTCTTTTCAAACACACTCCAGTGAAAGTTATTAAAAATAATTCGATGATTGGTCAGAACTGTTACTGCCAGAGTGGTGATGGATATAATCCATTTTCTGTCATGTCTGCAAGTGCTTTTACGATTCCCGGTTTGTCTTCGCGGTAAGTTACACCGTACCACTTATCAGGGCTCTGAAGAACTTTAACGGTTGCTTTCTCTTCATCCAGAAGCTGGCTGACAACGGATGGAAGGAAATATTCGCCTTTCAGTGGATTGGTTTTTAATGCATCATCCAGGAATGCAGGGAAACGCTTTTCTGCTTCTTTGACAAAACTTTCGCTGAATCCCCAGAGATTCATGGAGACGATAGTATTTCCGTCAATATCATGCCAGGTTTCACCTTTATCCTCAGTGAAATGGATGCCTTTTTCGTACTGTTCGATCTGTGTGTGCTCTACAACGCTGACGAGATTTGCATCAGCATCTGTCGTGCAGACTCCACGGGCTACAGAACCATTTTCAGTAACGGTATTTTTTAACTGATAGCCGACCATGCAGTAGCGATATTTGTCATCATCACTGTGACTGGACAGATAGTCGTAGATGATTTTGAAACAGGTAGTTCCGTAATAATCATCTGCGTTGATAACTGCAAACGGTGCGTCGATGAGATGACGGGCTGCAAGAATCGCATGGCAGGTTCCCCATGGTTTTTCACGTCCTTCCGGGACAGAATATCCTTCTGGAAGATCATCCAGATCCTGGAATGCATAAGCGACATCCATATATTTGGATACGTGATTTCCAATCACTTCTTTAAAATCTTTTTCAATGGAATGTTTGATGATGAAAATAACTTTTTCAAATCCGGCGCGACGTGCATCATAAAGTGAGTAATCCATGATTACTTCGCCATGTCCTCCTACCGGGTCCATCTGTTTTAATCCACCGTAGCGGCTTCCCATACCGGCTGCCATTACGACTAATATTGGTTTTTTCATTATTGCGTCCTCCTGTACAATTTATGATTTATTCAAGTGAAGACAGAGTCTGTATTGTGAAAAAATCGGGTAAAATGTCTGTCTTTTATAATGATATTACACCTTAACCCTTCTTATTATACGTGGAAATTCTCGATCGTGCAACGTAAAAAACGGAAGAAAAACAGTGAGGATGTGGTGAAAACAGAAGTGCCAAAAAATAAGAAAAAAAGTGCTTGCAATTCTCTGAAAAAAGATGCAAGATAGCGATAGCAAAGGAGATGGATGACAATGTATATTAAAAATGGTCAGGTTTTTCTGTCGGATGGACATTTTGAAAAAGCAGATATTTTATGTGGAAAATATATCGATGCGGTAGATGGTGGGGCGTCAGATGACCGTTTTCTGATAAAAGACAATGAGTTTCGAGAGGAAGAGATTCTGGATGCATCCGGAAAATATGTGATTCCCGGACTTGTAGATATTCATACACATGGAGCAGTGAATGCAGATGCCAGTGACGGTGATGCGGCAGGGCTGAGAAATATGTCGCGGTATTATGCACAGAAGGGCGTCACATCCTGGTGTCCAACGACAATGACACTGCCGGAAGAAGAATTGCTGACAGCAATGCATGCGGTGCGGGATTTTGAATCAGACGGTGCACAGTGTGTGGGAGTGCATCTGGAAGGTCCTTTTGTATCATACGAAAAGCGTGGAGCGCAGAATGCTGCATATTTGCAGAAACCAGATATTGAGGAACTGAAAAAATTGAATGATGCCTGTGGTGGAAAGGTGCGGATGATCACAATTGCACCGGAGGAGGATGAAAATCTGAAATTTACCAGAGAGGCGAGCAGAATCTGTACGGTTTCACTGGGACATTCTGTGGCAGATTATGAGCAAGCTATGGCAGCTTTTGAAGCGGGCGCTTCTCATGTGACGCATATGTACAATGGCATGAATGGGCTTCATCACAGAAAACCTGGAATTATTGGTGCGGCTTTTGACGCAGGTGCAACTGTGGAACTGATCTGCGATGGTTTTCACATTCATCCATCGGTTGTGCGGCTGTCAGCAGCATTATTCGGCAATCACCTGACGTTGATTTCTGATTCCATGCGCTGCGCAGGGATGCCGGAGGGAGAATATTCACTTGGAGGTCAACCGGTATGGTTAAAAGCGGGAAAAGCCACTTTGAAAGATGGTACGCTGGCAGGATCTTCGATACACTTAATGGATGGGATGCTAAATGCTGTAAAATTTGGCGTTCCACTGGAACAGGCAGTGCGTGCAGCTACACTGACACCGGCAAAATCCATTGGCATGGAAAATGAAATCGGATGTATTCAGAAAGGTGCCAGAGCGGATCTGCTGATTCTGGATGAAGAGCTGCATCTGGAAAAAGTGATTATTGGAGGCCGGATCTGGCAGTAACAAACGCTGTTTGCAAAATGTATGCTCAGAATTTCTGAAATGGAGAATTCGGAGTGTATATAAACATAATGGGAAATGAATGATGCTTGATATTTTATGCATCAATCATAGAAAATAGTTTACAGAACAATGACAGGTATGAGGAGGTTTTAACAATGAAGGTAATTAAAGCAAAAGATTATGACCAGATGAGCAGAAAGGCAGCAAATATTATTTCAGCACAGGTAATTATGAAACCAGACTGTGTATTGGGACTGGCAACGGGAAGCAGTCCGCTTGGTATTTACCGTCAGCTGATTGACTGGTACAACAAAGGTGATGTGGATTTTTCTGAATGTTATTCGGTCAATCTGGATGAGTATGTGGGACTTGATATCAGCAGCGACCAGAGTTATGTATATTTTATGCATCATAATTTCTTTGATGCCATTAATATTCGTGAAGATCATACATTTATTCCAAATGGCAAGAATGCAGATATTCCTGCTGAGTGCGAGCGATATGACAATCAGATCGCCTCTCTGGGAGGAATCGACCTGCAGCTTCTGGGCATTGGTCGGAACGGACATATCGGATTTAACGAGCCGGATCGTGTGTTTACAAAAGGAACACATTGTGTGAGTCTGGCGGAATCTACGATTGAAGCCAACAAGCGTTTTTTTGCAAGTGCCGATGATGTACCGCGTCAGGCACTGACAATGGGAATCTGTGATATTATTCAGGCAAAAAAAGTTGTTCTGGTAGCATCGGGAGAAGATAAAGCAGATGCGGTGCAGAAAGCGTTTTTTGGCCCGGTAACTCCGGAAGTGCCAGCATCGATCCTGCAGCTGCATCCGAATTTTACTCTGGTGGCAGATGAGGACGCATTAAAAAAAGTACTTGCATGAGAGCAAAGAACATGATATAGTAAACAGCGAAGTGAGCACAAAAGTTCATTTCGCTAAATGGGTGGATTCCCGAGTGGCCAAAGGGGACAGACTGTAAATCTGCTGGCGATGCCTTCGAAGGTTCGAATCCTTCTCCGCCCATTA
>CABRZK010000197.1 GCA_902475415.1 uncultured Eubacterium sp. | reverse complement strand
GGCATACATCACTGACACCAGAACCGTATCCGGACAAATCGCACGTTCCACCATTTCTGGCTGCACAAATCCTTCTCTTGTTACCGGCAGATATGTTACCCTGACGCCCTGCCGTTCCAGTGTCTTGCATGTATTTAAAATGGCCGGATGTTCGATGGAAGTCGTCACAATATGCGGTCTGCCTCTCTTGTTTCTGCTGGCTGCATAACGCAATGCCCAGTTATCGCTTTCCGTTCCCCCCGACGTAAAATAAATCGTATCTGCCGTCACTTCCAGTGTATCTGCAATCTGCTGACGTGCCCGTTCTATGGCCCGTTTGCTTTCCTCTCCAAGTTCATATCCGGAAGATGGATTTCCATAATATCTGCCATAAAAAGGCAGCATCGCTTCCAGCACTTCCGGAAACGGCTGTGTGGTCGCCGCATGATCCAGATATATCAAACGTTTCATAACGTCCTCCCGTTCTATGATGCTATCTGCACTCAGACTTTTTCTATACATGAATTCTCCCAGTCTTTTTAGTTATGGTTGCTTTTTGCAGTAACTCCGGTAAAGCGATTGTTATCTACATCATTTTTTTCTGTCATTCTTCCTTCTATTCCGGTTCACTTTGTCATATATTATAAAAAAATTCAGGCAAACACATGTAATCAGTGTATTGCATTCCCAAGATTATGATTTCTCTGAAGGCTATTTTCAAACACCGTCTGCTTTCCGGCACATTACTTCTGACACTGACCGGCATTTGCAGCAAAATCATCGGTTTCTACTATAAAATATTCCTTTCCCGTACGATTGGTGCAGAGGGACTTGGCATTTATCAGCTCATTTTTTCTGTTTTTGCCTTAACGATCTCCATCTGCGCCGCCGGGATCCAGACTGCCATCTCCCGCTACTGTGCCCAATGTGAAACGATCAGGCAGGCACGGATGTATCTTCTGGTCGGTCTGACCGCATCCCTGCTTCTCTCCTTCGTCTGGGTCGGAATTCTGTGGTTCCAAGCTCCTCTGATTGGGATCCGGCTTCTGGAAGATGCCCGCACAGTTCCTCTGCTGCGCATTATGAGTATCGCACTTCCCTTTGCCTGTATCCATGCCTGCATCAACGGCTATTATTATGGAAAAACGAAAACCAATGTCCCAGCAATTTCCCAGATGCTGGAACAGTTTGTCCGGGTGGTTGGAGTATGGCTGGTGGCGGATATTCTGACACAGCAGGGACAGCCTGTTACCCCGGCGCTGGCAGTCTTGGGTATTTTGTTTGGTGAGTTTGCTTCCGCACTCTATTCCATCACTGCGGTATGTTTTTTATCAGAAACCAAAAAGGTGGCACAGTCCTTTTCTGTCCAACCCACATCCATTCGATTTGTAAAAATTGCAAGGGATCTGTGTTTCATGGCCATCCCACTCACCTGCAACCGCATTCTGTTAAGCATATGTCAGAGTGTCGAAGCACTGCTGATCCCCGTAAAATTAAGGGATTTTGGCTATACCAATGGAGATGCATTAAGCGTCTATGGTATTCTCACCGGCATGGTATTTTCTACGATTATGTTTCCCTGTGTGCTCAGTAATTCCCTGTCCGTCATGCTGCTTCCGGCGATTTCAGAAGCCAGCAGTCACAATCAGCAGGATTTCATCAAAAAAGCAGTCCGAAGGATCACACAATCATGTGTCATTCTCGGACTGCTCTGTACTCTTGGTTTTCTATTGTATGGAAACTGGATCGGCATACATCTGTTCCACAATGCCCTGGCAGGTGTCTATGTCCGTACTCTCTGCTGGATCTGCCCGTTTTTATTCTTAAGCAGTACCCTTTGCAGCGTTCTGCACGGACTTGGCAAGCCGACCATTACGATGCTGATCAACCTCTCAGGTGCTCTGTTACGCATTGGATTTATCTGGATTGGCATTCCGTTGATCGGACTTACTGCCTATCTCTGGGGTATGCTGGCCAGCCAGATTCTGGTATCCACACTTGCCTTTGTCTGCCTGCGGCATGCTACTGACAAACAATAATACCAGTATTTGGCTCTCTTGCGCTCATTACATATGAATCCGCTTACGCTCCGAAAACTTCTCCCAGACGATCCATGGCCTGAACAATCATATCACGCGGACTTGCAATATTGATTCGCATAAATCCCGCTCCTTCCGGGCCAAACATGGAACCTTCGTTAAACCAGATTCTGGCATCTTTCAGGATTTTTGCATTTAATGCCTCCGGAGAAAGACCGTACTCTCTGAAATCCAGCCAGAGCAGATAGGTTCCTTCCGGCTCGATCAGATGCACTTTCGGCAGATGTTCTGCCAGATAGTCACGGATATAGGCGATATTTCCCTGCAGATATACCAGCAGTTCATCCAGCCAATGGCCGCCGTACTCATAAGCCGCCTGACAGGATACCTGACCAAACAGGTTCGCATCGGAATAAAATACCTTATTCATCTCTGCCTGGAATGTCTTTCTCAGTTCCGGATTCGGAATCATGATATTGGAAAGCTGTAACTCTGCCAGATTGAAGGTTTTGCTCGGTGCTGTACAAATTACGGCATTATCCGTGTATTCTCCCAGTGTTCCAAAACTGGTATGTTTGTATCCTTCGTATACAAAATCACAGTGAATCTCATCTACGATCATGATTACACCATGTTTTTTGCAAATTTCTGCCACCTGACACAATTCTTCTTTTGTCCACACACGGGATACCGGATTATGTGGACTGCAGAGTAAAAACAGCTTGACGTTCTCCTCTATGATTTTGCGTTCCATATCTTCATAATCCATGTGATATTTTCCATTTTCCAATACCAGTGCATTATTTACCAGTTTCCGGCCATTTTCTTTTACCACATTCGTAAAAGGATGGTATACCGGACGCTGGATCATGACACTGTCCCCTTCCTTTGTATAAGCACGGACTGCCGCTGCCAGTGCAAATACCACACCCGGCGTTACGATCACCCAGTCTTTTTCAATCTGCCAGTCAAACCTTGTCAGAAACCAGTTTTTCAGTGCTTTGATATAGTCATCTCCCAGCATGGTATATCCATAAATGCCTCTGTCTGCCACTTCTTTCAGACGTTCTTTTACTTCCGGAACGGTCTCGAAATCCATATCTGCTACCCATAATGGCAATGTGTCATCTGCCAGTTTTCGTTTTGTGATCATGTCCCATTTATAACAGTCTGTACCATAGCGGTTTACCATTTTGTCAAAATCGTATTTCATACTTCCTCCAGTTATATAAAAACGGAACAGACAGCCGTCTGTTCCGCATCTTATTTCTTTCTTCAGCGGATATCTATCATCCACTCTGTTTCAGTCATCTTATACTCGTGATAAGTACTCGCCTGTTCTTGTATCAATCTTGATTACATCGCCTTCGTTAACAAATAACGGTACATATACAGTAGCACCTGTCTCAACTGTAGCAGGTTTTGTAGCACCTGTAGCTGTATCACCTTTGAATCCCGGCTCTGTCTCTGTGATAGCAAGCTCTACGAACATTGGCGGCTCAACTGCGAAGATGTCTCCGTTGTGAGCAAGCATTGTAACTGCTTCGTTCTCTTTTACGAATTTCAGAGCATCACCGATTGCATCTGTGCTCAGAGCGATCTGATCATATGTCTCTGTATCCATGAAGTAGTATAAATCACCGTCATTGTACAGATACTGTTTCTCAGATCTGTCAACGTGTGCTGTCTCTACATCCTCTGTCGGACGGAAAGTTTTCTCTACAACACCACCGGTTTTGATATTTTTTAATCTTGTTCTGATAAAAGCTGCGCCTTTTCCAGGTTTTACGTGCTGGAAATCATCTACTCTGTAAACATTTCCTTCCAGCTCAATAGTAACACCTTTTCCGATTACCTTTCCTGCGTTTGCCATTAAAAAATCCTCCTTGTATGTTAAGACTTTTTTGTCTTTTCTTCCATTACCACAATCGAATGGTAATTTTACTTCTCTCTATTCTATATGAAAAACCGTGATTTTTCAACCTTTTTATGGACTATTCCTCAATTTTATGAATCAGATCGATTCTTGTCTGATGACGTCCACCCTGAAACTCGGCGTTCAACCATGCATCCACAATCGCTTTTGCTGTCTCGCTTCCGACAATTCTCGCACCAAATGCAATGATATTTGCATTGTTATGTTCTTTGACAAGGCGTGCTGTCACAGGCTCAGAACATACTGCTGCACGGACACCTTTTACTTTGTTGGCTGCAATGGAAATTCCCACACCGGTTCCGCAGATCAGTACTCCGCCGTCCACTTCTCCTGCTGCCACCATGCGTCCGGCTTTTTCACCATATTCCGGATAATTACAGCTGTCATGTGTATCTGTGCCGATATTGATCACTTCATGACCTTTCTCTTCCAGATATGCTTTGATCTCATTTTTCAGTTCTACAGCCGCATGATCGTTTCCAATTACAAGTTTCATCTTTCTTCCCTCCATAGCTGATGTGTATATTCACATCATTTTCTCGCTTTTTTATTTCGATTGTGTAAATTTACTTTTGTGTTTCTTTCTATATTGACGATAACCAATCAATACAATGTCCTCAAGTCTGCGCTTGAGAACAATCTGAATTTCCTCTTTCCAGTGAATCTTTTTCACCATAATAGATGGGATTCCTGTCCGGTTCGCGCCAAATACATCTGTAAACATCTGATCCCCGATAAAAATTGTATTTTTCTTATCTGTGTTCATCAGCTGCATTGCTTTTTCATAATTTTTTGTGGACGGTTTATGTGCATCGTAAATATACAATGACTGCACTGCCTCCGCAAAGGGTTTTACTCTTGGTTCCTGATTGTTGGAAATCAGACATGTCGCAAATCCCAGTTCATGCAAATGTTCAAACAACTTTTTTGCTTTATCATTCGCCGGTG
>CABRZK010000196.1 GCA_902475415.1 uncultured Eubacterium sp. | reverse complement strand
ACCGCTAAAAACGGAGGAATGTTCTACACAACAAACACAGAGTCTACATTTACACTTTCTGACGTAGATATTACTTATGCTGATGACAATGATTTCTTCCTCCGCTGCACTGGTAATGACAACCAAAGGGGGTGGGGAACAACCGGTGAAAATGGAGCGGATTGCACATTTACAGCAACGAAGCAGGAAATGAAAGGTGACATTATCTGGGACAGTATAAGCCAGCTTGATTTCTATATGACAGATGGAAGTTCGCTTACAGGTGCAGTGACAGATGATGAGACTTATGCAGGAAATGGCGGAGATGGATATTGTAATCTTTACATTGGAGATGGATGCACATGGACAGTTACAGGTGACAGTACTTTGAGTGAACTGCAGAATTCCGGCACGATTGTTGATGAAGATGGCAATACCGTTACGATCAAAGGAGCAGATGGAACAGTTTATGTAGATGGAACAAGTGATTACACCATCACAGTAAACAGTTACAAGACAACAGCCGATGCTTCCGGTGCATCAGCAACTACAAGCTGGTCTGACTATGAAGTAGAGCGCCCGTCAGGACTGTAGAAAAATAATCGCTTTGAAATTCAGAAATTATGTCTGGATATAAGAGCAGACTGGGAAGAATTTTAGAGATATAAAGCGTAGAAATGTATGATAAAAAGGAGTGTATCATGAATAAAAAGATGATTCGACGAGGTATTGCAGGAGGAGTTTGTGTGGTAGTACTGGCAGCAGCTGGATTTGCCGTTTACAGTAAAGGAGCAGATAAATCTGAAAGTCAGGAGACTGTACAATCTGCACAGGCCGAGAAAGGAAGCATCAGCACGACAGTTGTAGGAACCGGGACACTGGAAAATGGCACCGCCACAGATGTGGTGGTGCCTACTGGTGTGAAGGTAAGAGAAGTGTTGGTGACAAGTGGTGATACCGTGACAGAAGGGCAGGTTCTGGCAACTTTGGATGAAGCTTCCATTGCCAGTGAACTTCTGGAAGTGAAGGAAAATATCGAGACCGTGGAAGAGAATATCGATGCTTTGTCTGATGAAGCAGATGAGGAAGGTACGACGGAATATCTGGAAGCGAAGGTGCTGAACGGACAGCTTTCAGATCTGACTGAGGCAAAAATAGCGCTGGAAAGTCTCTTGGAAAGTCAGGCAATTACGGCGACCTGTGCAGGAACGATCAGCAGTGTAAATGTACAGGCTGATACAGAAGTGACGAAAAGTTCTGAGAGCAGCACAAGCAGCAGTGCTGCAGGAAACAGTAATACGAATACCGTGGCATCGGCAGATACGACAGCTGCCACAGTTTCTACAGCTGGTGCAAGTTCAGTTATTAAAACAACGTCAGCAAGTACAGGAAAAAATACGTCAGGCAGCATGGCAGCAGGCCTTACATATCTTACGGCAGATACAAGTACAGGCGCAACTGTAAATACAGGTGAAAAAGATAGTGTTGAGTATTTGAATGAAGATGGAACTGAGGCAGAAAGCATTATTACAATCAGCGAGTGTAGCGTTGAAGTGGAAGCACCGGTAACTGGAGGTACACCACGAACTGAAATTGCTGAGACGGATCAGTATACAGGAACAATTTCCTGGAATCTTTCGAAAGATAAGTTCCAGTCTGGCACATCATATACTGCAGATATCAGACTGACAGCAAAAGAAGGATATGAATTTTCTGACAGTATCTTGCCAGTGGTCAAAGGAGCAGATGTAACAAGTCAAGTTGTAGAAAGTGACGCGGGGGAAAGCATTTTACAGATTAAGGCAAAATTTTCCAAGACTGCTTCAGGAGAAGGAACGTCGGGAAGCGTGGCAGCAGGTGCAGCGTCCAGCGGGGTATCTGCAATCACGGGAAGTACCGGAAGTCAGAGTGGAACTTCCGACAGCAGTGCATCAGGAATGTCCGGCAGCAGTGCATCAGGAAGTGCTTCCGGCACAGCTGGTAGTGGAAATGCAGGTTCTGCAAGTTCAGGTTCTGTAAACTCGGGTTTAGTAAGTGCGGCTTCTTCCGGTTCTGCTTCTTCAGGAACAACAGGGACTTCTGATTATAGCCTGTATGAGACCGCAGCATTTTCTATCGCAAGTGCAACGGAGGCTTCCGTATCTATCAATGTAGATGAGTTGGATATTCTTTCGGTAAAAGAAGGGCAGACGGCAACAGTCACATTAGATGCATTGGATGGACAGGAATTTGAAGGCACCATTACAGAAGTCTCCAATGAGGCTTCAAGTGGTAACAGCAGTGCAAAATATCCGGTTACCATCACATTTGAAAAAACAGAGGATATGCTGCTTGGTATGAGTGCGTCTGCAACGATCCATGTAAATGAAGCAGAAGATGCAGTGCTGATTCCAGTGGATGCTCTTCAGGAAAAGGGTGACAGTACATTTGTCTATACAAAGAAAGACAGTGACGGAAACTTGAACGGTGAAGTAGAAGTGGAGACTGGTATATCCAATGGCAGTCAGGTAGAGATTACAAGCGGGCTGGAAGAAGGAGACACTGTTTATTATCTGAAAGCAGAAAGTTCGGACACAAGTTCTGGGAAAAATATGCCTGGAGGTATGGACGGACGGGATAGTATGCCAGATATGAACGGTGGTGAAGCACCAGCTGGCGGTCAGGCTCCGTCAGGCGGAGGTCCAGGTGGAGGCGGAGGTGCGCCAAGTAAGTAACAGCCTGCTTCCAATGACAGGATTATGTCAGATGTGAGATAGTTGCCGTGACATTGGGCGGCGCGCAGTCATGTGGAACAGTTACAGAACAAAAAGGAGCAGGACAGATGATTATATTAAAAGATGTATCAAAAATTTATCAAATCGGGGACACCACAGTGCATGCATTAGATCACGCAAATATGCACATTAAAGAAGGAGAATTTGTCAGTATCATCGGACCTTCCGGAAGTGGAAAGTCAACGATGATGAACATTATTGGATGTCTGGATACAGCGGACGATGGACAGTATCTTCTAGATGGTCAGCCGATTGAAAATTATTCTGAACGGGAACTTGCCCAGGTGCGAAGCCGAAAGCTTGGATTTATTTTTCAGAGTTTTAATCTTATTGGAAATATGACAGCAGCAGAAAATGTAGAACTTCCAATGATCTATCAGAAAGTTCCGAAAGAAGAGCGGAAAGAGCGGGTATATGAGGCATTAAAAAGAGTGAAACTGGAAGGCAGAGAGAAACACCGGCCGGGTGAGCTCTCTGGTGGACAGCAGCAGAGAGTGGCAATTGCAAGAGCCATTGCCACTCGTCCATCACTGTTCCTTGCAGATGAGCCAACAGGAAACCTGGACTCCGCCACCGGACGGGAAATTATGGACATTTTCCATGAACTACATGAGCAGGGACACACCATTGTGCTTATCACCCACGATCCGTCCGTAGCAAAGCAGGCATCCAGAAGTATTCACATTCTGGATGGGACGCTTGAGGAGGTGGAATTATGATTCTTCAGTCAGTAAAAATGGCGTGGAAGGCGGTTCTTTCCAATAAAATGCGTTCGTTTCTTACAATGCTTGGAATCATTATCGGAGTCATGTCTCTGGTAGTTCTTGTGTCGCTGGCAGGCGGAACGACAGATTCTGTCAATAATCAGATTGCCAGCATGGGAAGTAATCTTTTGACGGAGTATCCAGGATGATAAGGGGAATCCGATGAAGCTTGACGATGTGGAAGCACTTACGGAAAATGACGAGATTGCAAAGGCAGCGCCGGTGGCGGCCAGCAGTGTGACAGCTTACAGCACATATTCTGAAGAGACAGCAAATATCTATGGAACAACAGGTTCATATGCAGAGATTCAAGGACTTGAGTTATATTCCGGCCGCTTTTTGAAAAAGACAGATATTGAGAATCACACAAATGTTGTAGTCATTAATGCGGGACTTGCGATCCAAGTCATGGGACGTATGAGTGTGGTAGGTGAGTCTATTTCTTTGGACGGTGTGGATTATCAGATTATCGGAGTGTTAAAAGCTGATGAAAATGATTCCACAACAACAGAAAATTATGAAGCTTATATTCCATATACCTCTCTTGTGCGGCTTGCAAGTGATGTATCTTCAGAAGTGACCAGTTTTTGCGTGTCAGCAACAAGTGAGGATTCTTTAGAAGAGGCAGAAAATGTTGTAACCCAGACGATGATGCAGAGATTTTCCCAGGACGAGGACGCATTTACCGTGATGAACCAGTCTACGGTTATGGAGACCATGGCAAGCGTCAACCAGACTTTGCAACTGATGCTTGGCGGAATTGCCGGAATTTCACTTCTTGTCGGTGGAATCGGAATTATGAATATTATGCTTGTATCCGTGACAGAGAGGACAAGAGAGATAGGAATCCGAAAGGCAATTGGAGCAAATCGCAGTGCAATTATGCTGCAGTTTCTGATAGAGGCAATGATGCTCAGTCTCATGGGCTGTTTCCTTGGAATTGTTTTATCGTGGACGATTCTGCAGGTGATATCCGCGATTAACAGCGCAGATATAATATATACCATGTCAGGAGGAGTTGTAGGAATAGCCATTGCATTTTCCGTACTGATCGGGATTGTATTCGGATTGTATCCGGCGAATAAGGCAGCCAAGAAAAAGCCGGTGGATGCATTGAGATTTGCAGGGTAGAGAAAATACCAAAATTGTTAACAGTAAGACGGACAGCTCAATTGATATGCTGTCCGTTTTACTGTTAATAATAGCAATTATTCATATTCTGTTATTGGAGGAATAAAGTTTTCGATTGCACTGCCCACTGCACACTATTGTTTCTATTGCAAAATTTATAATGCATTTTGCATCAAAAAGGAGTATAATAATTTCCAAATGAACAGAAATGGAACAAAGGAGTAATCTGTGATGAACTTTTTAGAGGAAAGAATTGTAAA
>CABRZK010000195.1 GCA_902475415.1 uncultured Eubacterium sp. | reverse complement strand
AGTGTCCCAAGCCTTCTTTCTCTTTTCTCTCAGTTCCTGAATTGTCATAGCCATAGTGATAGTCCTCCAATCAATATTTTAAAAGTGCCAGCCTTTTTTCAAGCTGGTCAATGGGTGTGCCTGTAACAGATTCTGCCGATGCAGATACTTTGGATAAGAATGCAGATAGATTCTTCGATTTGGAATAGGTCATTGCGGTAAGGGAATCTTCTTTTTCAGATTCTTTCTCATCCGGTTCATCTTCCTTTTCAGGAACAGGCATTTTCTTCTCTGCAAAAAGAATCCCGTCCACAAACCCCATCTCATAAGCCTTTTTCGCATTGAGCCATGTTTCATCGGACATCAGTTTCGCAATCTTATTTCTGCTGAGATGAGATTTGGTTTCGTAGGCGTTGATAATGCTCTCTTTTACCTCATCAAGCAAGATGATGGCTTTTTCCATATCAGATTTATTTCCCATAGCACAAGTGCTGGGGTCGTGAATCATCATTAGGGCAGTTGGTGCAATCAAAGTTTCATCGCCTGCCATTGCCACAACCGATGCGGCAGAGGCTGCAATGCCATCAATTTTCACAGTAACCTTGCCTTTGTGATTTTTCAGCATGGAATAAATCTGACTTGCAGCAAACACATCGCCGCCCGGCGAGTTCAGCCAGACTGTCAAGTTTCCGCTGACCTTTGCAAGTTCATCACGAAACAGTGCAGGTGTCACTTCATCGCCCCACCAAGTATCTTCTGAAATGGGACCGTTAAACAGAAGTTCTGTTTCTGATGTATCTTCATTTTTTATGAAATTCCAGAATTTCTTCATTTGGTTTTCTCCTCCTTTTCTGAATTTTGATTTGCAAACGCTCCTGCATCAACGAGTTTTGTAAAGCTGCCATTTACGAGGTACAGATTTCCGCCCTCTTCTTCAGAAAGTATATTCATATCTTCAAGTTCTCTGATGTCATTCGCCGACATCCAGCCGTTTTGTCTTGCGGTAGCGTAGCCCTGCATACGGGAAGCATAATCGCCTCGCAAAAGCCCGTCCACATTGAATTTCACGAAATACTGCCCTTTTTCAGAATCAGAAAGAAGTGCTTTCTGTAAAGACTGCTCCCATCGGACGATCCAAGGATCAAGGCTGTATTTTACGAAATCAAGGGATAAATGTTCTACGTTACTGAATGTTGCATGGTCAAGATCACCGATCATATGGAGCGGCACTCTGTACATTCTTGCAATTTCTTCGATCTGAAATTTACGAGTTTCCAGAAACTGAGCCTCGTTGTTCGGAATTGAGATCGGTGTAAACTTTACGCCTTCTTCCAGAACAGCAACTTTATGTGCATTTCTTCCGCCATAGGCTCTGTGCCATGCATCTCTTAATTTATCAGGGTTTTTGATTACTCCAGGATGTTCTAACACACCACTTGGATTTGCGTTATTTCCGAAAAAAGACGCACCATAATCCTCACAGGCGATAGAAATACCGATCGCATTTTTCGCAAGTGCGATGGGTGAATATCCCACCAATCCATCGTATCCAAGTCCCGGAATATGCAGCACGTCTTCTGCCTTCAGAACAATATCGCCCTGCTGTTTCAAGTTTGGGTTGGCTTCATCATAACGGCTGTAAATATATATCAAACGGTTTTTCTCATCACGGTCAACCTTCATCTTGTCGGGCATCAATGGATACAGTCCGATAACATCACCCCTGCCGTTTCGGATGATCTGTGCATAGGCATTGCCGTAGATCAGCAGATGGGACATCAGCGTTTCACGGAAAACAAACGATGTCATTTCCGGATTTGGCTGGTCGTGGAGTAAAAAATAAAGCGGATGCTGTGGCACTCGCTCTTTTCCGCTATCGTTGTATTTGTACACATGAAGCGGCAGCTGTGCAATTGCTTCTGACAGAACCCGCACACAGGCATAGACCGCAATATGCTGCAAAGCTGTTCTATCGGTGACTCTTTTTCCTGCATTGCTTCTGCCGAAAAAATATGTGTATGACGGGCTGTCGTAGCTGTTGGTCGGCTTATCTCTGGACTTAAAGAGCCCGCTGAAAATTCCCATAAAAATCAATTCCTTTCAGAGGGTTGTTTTTTTGGTGTGGATGTGGTATACTTAAATATGAAATCGAGTAAATTTTTCGATTAAGTCATATAGCTTAGGAGTAAGATAAATGTGTTTTGAAGATGAATTCATGGATAAGCAGTCGGAAATTATTTCTTTGTACAAAGAAGCAGCAAGTGCTAAATCGGAACTACTATACGTATACATTTATAATGATGATTCCCAGTCTTTAATTGCAAGTGCATACCGTGTTGATGAAAAAGTAGTTGGCAATGTAAAAGCGGGTGTATCCGACGAAATCGATAATAAGATCTATAATATTATAACAGAAGAAATAATGCCGGAATTGAATGAAATTTGCCAAAGATACAATAGAGAGATACCTGTTGTATTTAAATATACATACAACTTAAAAACAGGTTCTTTTGATTCTGAGTATTTGTATGCTAAAGATGTTGCTGAGGATTATGAATGTGGTACTGAAGCTTTGAAATGGATTAAATCGAGATAATTAAAACACCAGCATCTCCCTCATATCATAAACCGACTCATCAGACACACATCCACAGCGAATTGCACGGTCAAGAGCCATGATCATGGCAACCGCACCGTCAATTTTCTCTGTGGATTTTTCTTTGTCCGGCTTGATGTTTCCGGCAGGGTCACGCCTGATGAAAATGTTATCCATCATCCACCTCAAAACGGGATGTCCGTTGTGTGCAAGCGTCTGTTCCAAGGTCAGCTTCATCAGTTCTTTGGTCGGTGGTGACATATCTTTGTAACCCTGCCCGAACTGCACCATCGTAAAACCAAGCCCCTCCAGATTCTGTGACATCTGCACCGCACCCCAACGGTCGAAAACAATCTCTTTGATGTGAAACTTCTGTCCCAGTTCATCTATGAAATTTTCGATAAAACCATAGTGAACCACATTTCCCTCAGTGGTTTTCAGATATCCCTGACGTTCCCAAATATCATATGGAACATGGTCACGTCTTACTCTGAGTGGCAGTGTTTCTTCCGGCAGCCAGAAGTAAGGCAAAATGTAATAATGTTCATCTTCTTCCGTTGGCGGAAAGACAAGCACAAATGCCGTTATATCTGTAGTAGAGGAAAGGTCAAGTCCACCATAACAAATACGACCTGCAAGTTCATCTTCGTCAAAAGCAATCTTGCATTTATCCCATTTCTCCATCGGCATCCAGCGGACAGCTTGTTTTACCCACTGATTCAAACGTAACTGTCGGAAAGCGTTTTCTTCTCCCGGAGTTTCCTTTGCTGAATTACACGCAGCCACCACCTTATCCATGCCGATTGTCTTGTCGAGGGATGGATTTGCTTTTTTCCACACCTTGGGGTCAGTCCAGTCCTCGGATTCATCTGCACCATAGATAACCGGATAGAAAGTCGGATCGTGTTTTCTGCCTTCCAGAATGTCCTTTGCCTTTTGATGTACCTCATAGCAGATGCTGTTAGTGTCCGTTCCGGCTGTGGTGATGAGAAAATACAAAGGCTGCATTCTGGCATCACCGGAACCTTTGGTCATAACATCGAACAGCTTTCTGTTCGGCTGCGTATGCAGTTCATCGAACACAACCCCGTGAATGTTGAAACCGTGCTTGGAATAGGCTTCTGCGGATAGTACCTGATAGAAGCTGTTGGTCGGGATGTACACGATACGCTTTTGTGAGGTCAGGATCTTCACTCGCTTGGAAAGGGCAGGGCACATTCGCACCATATCCGCTGCTACATCAAAAACAATGGCAGCCTGTTGGCGGTCGGCAGCACAGCCGTAAACTTCCGCACGTTCTTCACCGTCACCGCAGGTGAGCAGCAGAGCAACCGCAGCAGCAAGCTCTGATTTGCCATTTTTCTTGGGAATTTCAATGTACGCCGTGTTGAATTGACGATAGCCATTCGGTTTCAAGATTCCGAACAGATCACGGATAATTTGTTCCTGCCAGTCCAGCAATTCAAATTTCTTTCCTGCCCATGTGCCTTTGGTGTGGCTGAGGCACTCAATAAAAGAGACGGCATAGTCCGCCGATTTTTTATCATATTTTGAATCTTTCTCCATAAAGCGTGTTGGTTTAAATCTTGCCATTGTTCTCACCTCCAAACAAAAAAGACCTGCCAAAAGCAAGTCTGCATCATTTATTTTAATGCCCTCATGGGACAGTTTTGTAATCGAGATTCCATTCCCATTGTAACCATATTACCATACAAATTCAAGTATAGCAAGTCATAACGGAGAAATATACTGCACAAACATCGCAGGACTATTTTGTGTACTATATTTCTTCGGTACGAGCCACACAGCCTTGTTTCCAAGGCTGTGGTTTGTGGGTTTTAAAGGGAAGTTTATCTTCCCGTCATGAATTCCCATTCAAATTCGCAGGCATTTTCGTATTCCTCATCAAAAAGGGCATCGTCGTCGATGTAGTCCTCCTTGAAGTCGATTCTGTCAATGCCCTCAAAAATCGTTTCATTTTCTTCTGCATCTGCCTTTGCAAGGTTTTCTGCATTTTTCTCAATCCAGTCTATGAACTCTTTATCGTCCATCCTGTCCTCATTTTCAATTTCAAGTTCGTATTCGTACTCTGCATCAAACCAGGTGATGACCGCCATTGTGATTTCTGTTCTTTCGTTCCAATCCGTTCTGTTTGCCATTGCTCTTGCCTTTGCGATTCCGTATGATACCATTGTGCTTTCCTCCGTATTTCGTGGTTTTTTGGTTGTTTTCCTTTCGGTGATTACATATTACCGCATAGCGTGTATAATTGCAAGCGGCTAAACTGCCAGAATATACAGCCTGAAAACCGCCCCTGTATTGTGTAGATTATGACAGCAAAAAAGCAGCCGCCACG
>CABRZK010000194.1 GCA_902475415.1 uncultured Eubacterium sp. | reverse complement strand
AGTTTTCTGCCGTCTTCTTCCTTAAACTTATCTGGCTGACTGCCGTAGATGTCATTGAAGTGAAGGATAAACTTTTCCAGAATCTTTTCCATATTCAGATAGCCACCTTGAATAAACTGGTTTTTGTCCCATTCTCCGGCTTTATAAATAGACGTCTCCTGCATCTTTTTTGTTGTCAAAATTGCATTGTAGAGACGCGTTTCAAAGATTCGATTTGCAATTACAACGCTGCCGTTTTCCTCTTTCAAAAAGCCATACATCATCGCCAGACGAATTACTGAGTCATCTGGATTGTAAGAAATTTTTCTGCCAAGAATTAAAATTTGATACAGATAATCATAAAGTTCCTGATTGTCCTCAATTTTATTGATAAGCGACTCAAAAAGGGCATTGTTTTCCTTTAGAATTAGCTTCACAGCATCTGAAACACATTTTGTTTTCCAGCCGAATTTCTCATCCATGTACTTACAAATAGATGAGACTAATACTGGATAACCGGAAGTATAGTCATAAATCAGTTGAGATAGTTTCTGAATATCCATGCCAGTATGGCGGTCGTTTTCGTACTCCATGAGCATTCCGGCAATGTCACGCACACTGAAACTCATGTCAATATCAGAGCATAAGCACAACTGTTGTGCTTATGCTCTGCATCTGGACGTATCTTCTGGCGAAGATTTCGGATATCATGAACACCTGCCAAAATGACAGATTGAAAAGTAGGGAACTCTGTACGTTCCAGATAATATCCTCTCAGTTGTGCCAAAAAGTCTAAAAATACTTGATTATTGCTGGCACTGTCCACCTCGTCAATCATCAGCACAATTGGTTTAGACGACATTTCGCACCACTCGCTCAGCGTAACAAACAAGTCCGCTTCAACATAATTCAGGCTCAACTTCATTTGCTTGATTTGTTCTTCGATTTCATTGGGCATTTCTTTGTGATAACGGCTCCAAAGCAGCCGTGCAAATGCCCTGACAAAACTGTTTTCTGTTGCAAATTCTGATGTACTGACAAACTGAAAGTCCATACTGATGACAACATAGTCATTTTTCAGATATTCTCGTAGTGCTTTCAGGATTGTAGTCTTTCCGTACTGTCTGCCCTTGTTGATAGAAAAATACTGTCCTCTATCTATCATTTTTTTGATTTGTGCAAGACGGCTGTCCAAATTCACCATGTAGTGTTCCTGTGGATTACAGCAGCCAGTAATGTTAAAGTAGCGGTTCATAGTTTCACCTCATATTCACTGTTGGATTTTTGTTATTTCTATTATAACATACAGTTGGTGCAATTACAACAGCAATTTGTCATATTGATCAGTATCACAAATATTTTTATTCAGAACGGAATCTCAGAGGATATTTTTAATAGTATGGTTTGGTCGATTTTCTGATATATTTAAAGCAGACCTTCATGTGCTTCTTCACATGTTTAAAAAGTTACTTGATGCAAATCCAAAGAAAAAGTTATTCCTTCTTCCAGTTCTGCTGCAATGACCAGCCGCTTGTCTTTGAGTTCTGCCATTTCTGACTTTACATTTTGCTTGCAGCCGACCGTTAACGCATCTGCGGACATTGTTCCGCTGTAACTTCCAAGCACCCGTGAAATTGCATTCCAGAAGGTGGACTTGCCGTTACTGCCTTCGCCATAGGCAATCATCAAAGCCTCTTGATACACCTTTCCAATCGCACAAAGTCCACAAATCTGCTGCACATAATCTGTTAAACTTTGGTCGCCGCAGAAAAAGCAATGCAAGGCATCTTTCCAAATTTCTTCCCCCACGTTGTTCGGCGAAACAGCAGTCATTTTTGTGAGGTAATCCTCCGGATTGTGCGGTCTTCCACCATTCACGCCTTTCTGCAAGTCATAGGTTGCTGTCGGGGTGTTCAGCAAGAACGCCTGACTGTCAAAATCAGCAATGTCTTTCAGCAGCATCGGTTTGGCTGCTTGTAATGTCGCAGAAATGTACTTCATATCCCTGCGTTTCATGACGAAAGTTCGATAAGTCAGAGCAGAGCGATATTCGATGTACGCTTTTCTGCTGATATCATCCACAGCTTTTTCCAGCACCTTCCCATCCTTGGAGATTGTTTCGGCATCCACGCCGCTGTCCAGCAGCATCTTGTGTGTCATTTCCAGTGTTCGTTCTGCTTCTTCCAGCTGCGTATCCAGAAATGCTTCGATCTGCTAACCGCCAGCTGTTTGGATTCGACCCAGTGATTTTTCTGATAGCATAAGTATTCCGTTGCATCGGTGTAGGCAAGTTCTCCTTGCACCTGCCCTGCAAAAATCTTTGCTTGTCCGAGGTCGGAGTAGTCCTCTGGGCGGAACTGAAACAGCTGCCCGTAATGCTCTGGTGCGATATAGCCTTTCTGCTTTGCAATTTGCGTTCCAAACCGCTCCGCACTCTTCCAAATCTGCTGTAGTTCGGTGTCGCTGAGTGGGGGATTGCAGGCGGTGGATTGCTCCAGGAACTTCATGTAGTGGAGGCTGCCCTCCTGCCAGAAGACTCCCCCCGAAGCCCCAAAGAGAAACCGTGCGACGTCCAGGGCGTTCCCGTCGAAGAACGGCAGGGCTTTGTGAATGCAAAGCTTCATCGCCTTGTGCGTGGCTGCATCCGTGCAGGGGGCTGTTGGGAAGAAGACGTGAAACCGGGGACGAGCCGAATATTTGCCCTTTGCCTGCATATGGTGGCGGCTGTAGGTGGCAGCAAAGGCAACGTCTGGCAGCCGCTGTGCGAGGGTTTCCGGCGTGAGCCAGTCGTTCGGGTTGTCGGAGTGGTCGTTGTCGCAGTCCATCGGGAGAACATCCGAGAACTGGAAGTTTGCCTCTTTCCGAATACCGTCGGCATACTGGGCACAAACGTGGTCGTAGGCAGTGGCTTTCTTGAGGTCTGCGGCTGTGGTAATGGCAGCCGGATTCGGGTAACGAATGTTTCTTGCGTTTTCACGGCAGTCCGCCGTATAAAGGGTAAAGTGCATAAAAGATACCTCCTGTAATGTTTTTTTGTCTGTGTGCGAAACCCCTTCACTATA
This sequence comes from uncultured Eubacterium sp., assembly GCA_902475415.1. Classification (GTDB taxonomy): domain Bacteria; phylum Bacillota; class Clostridia; order Lachnospirales; family Lachnospiraceae; genus Eubacterium_I. The sequence continues at coordinate 1,902 of CABRZK010000194.1, read as the reverse complement.
CAGCGATTTTCGGGAAAAACTTGTACGCAAACGTACAAGTTGCCCGAAAGATTTACAGAAAAGTTACACTTTTTGTTGTGTTTGGGGGAAAAGTGTCAAAATCCCAGCCCAGCAACGCGTGTGTGGGTCAGCCGCTGCAAGCAGTTCTGTATTTCCTCCGGCATCGAAACAGGAGCAGGCTTGTCTTTGCAGGCTGTTGAGCAAGCTTGTTCGGATTCTGCTTGGATTTCGGTTGCCCTCTGCTGAAACTTGATATGTCTGCACTTGTTCACACCTGATGCAGCGGGACTGTCCAATCCGAATTATCATCACAGTCAATGCACTCAAAGAGGGGTGGGATTGTCCGTTTGCCTATATCTTGGCATCTCTTGCAAAAAGGAAGATTCTTTTTCAGATATTAATCCGTCTGCGATACAAATCACACCAATTTCCAGTAATGCAAAACCATTACCAGTGTTTCCTGATGTAACAGCAATGATTAGAAAGCGTTTGCAACATCGGAAATTGAAGATTACGTTCGCCGAGTGATTGCAAAAATGACAGAAGATGAACTTACAGTGATTGAAACAGCATTCCTCTCTTATGCGGAAAGAATAAATAGTAAAAAGTACCCGATATATTTTATGCCAGGTGCTTTTGTTTTGTACAGTATTCACATTCCAAAAGTATGGCGTTGGTTCATTTGTCCAAACCTTCAAATTTCGTATTAAAAATTTGTGCAAATATACAAAAAAATATTTTTATGGTAGAAAATAACCAAATTATCTTGAATTTCCAAATTGAATGTTGTAAAATTTTATTTAGAATACATGAAATCATCTTGATAAATCAGCTTTATTTTAGTCGGTATTACAAAAATAGGAATTTAGCTGATACGTAACAAGGCAAGAAAGAAGGTGATGTGCTTTTACCTATGCGTATTAAAGTATAAAAAATTATAAAAAAGAGGATGGGATTACATTATGACAAACGTAAAAATTCAAAAAGCCATCGCAATATTGATTAGCCTTATGACGATGTGCGCATTATTTAACCTGATTTCGGAGAACGCAGTTCCTGTTTCTGCGGGTTGGTCTTCTGTAGCGGAACTGGAAAATTATGCATTAGCAAATTGGACAAAACCGATTCAAGCAAGTTATGCAGACATCAATACTGGTTCAAGATATTTTGGGGCAAATCGAACTGGAACGACTCGTAAGCATGCTGCAAATGACTATGTGTGTGCAGTTGGAACATCTGTGTATGCTATGACGGGTGGATATGTAGAAGAATTTAGTTCAAATTTTTATGGTGGAACACAAGCAATCAGTGTGAAAAATGATGATGGTTCTGTTGCAAGATACTGTGAAATTAAAACTTCATTTCGCTCTGGAGATAGAGTAGAAAAGGGACAGCAGATCGGCACAGTAATTGCGAACAATAAAGGCGGTGGACACATGTTGCATCTGGAAATGTACTTGGGAACTGCATCTGGTTCGTTGACAAATACATCTAATAGTACATACTGGTATGTTTCGTATAAAAATTACTGTAGGCGACAAGATTTGATCGATCCTTCTTTTACACAAAAACTTGGCGTAGTGGATACTTGCACCTGTAATGATAGTTATGCAGGTAACTACTTAGTAGTAACAGATTCAAGTAACTTAAATATTCGTAGTGGAGAAAGTACTTCTGCAAGTATTGTTGGAAAGATTCCAAAAGGAACAACGGTTCATGTTTCTAAAGGAAATGGAACATGGCTATATGTAGAAAATTATAATGGTATTTCTGGTCATGTATATGCAAGTTATATGCAGAAGTTAGATATAGACCCACCAACGCCGCAAGGTCAAGAAATATCGAATGGTGCAGGACAAACTTTGCCAGATGGTGATTATTACATTATCTCGTCCATCAACA
>CABRZK010000193.1 GCA_902475415.1 uncultured Eubacterium sp. | reverse complement strand
GTCAGCTTTCGCTGACCAGAATCACGCACCAAGTCTCACGTGCGTTCGACTTGAATCTTAATGCAGGATAGGATAAGGAGAGAAATAATGGCAGCAAATATTGATGAGATGGCGAAAGTACTGGTAGTTTATAGCACGGAAGAAGCAGATGAAATAGAAGTACGTTTTCGTATGCAAAAAATCATGTGTGCCAGAAAGAAAATAGGTTCTGGAAAGCATGGCAATTTTTTACTGGCAATGAATAATTTTGGGGAAGAAATTTATGTGAATCCGGAGGATGAGGAAGCAGCCCGTGTCGTGATCGAGCAGTGGAGAAATGATAAAAAAGAGGAGAGGGAAAAAGCAACGGAAGATCCGCAGACAGAGACGGCAGGAAAAGGAAGTAAAATGCTTCTGCCGCGTATTGTGGCAGGCATAGCTCTTGTGATCATTGTTGCTTTATATATAACCCGTTTGAGATAAGCCATGAATGATCTGCAGATAGAATACTTTCTGGCAGCAGCCAGAAATATGAGTTTTTCAAAGGCGGCTCAGGAGTTATTTGTGTCACAGCCGGCTATTAGTCGACAGATTTTGGCATTGGAGCAGGAACTTGGCTGCCCATTGTTTGAACGATTGAACCGCGGAATCGTGCTGACGGCAAATGGTGAGATGTTTTATGATTTTTTTGAACGGTATCGTGGCGAATTATTTGACCTGAAACTGAGAGCAAAATTATCTCTGGAAAATAAAAAACAGGTATTACATTTTGGCGTTTTAAATAACTGGGATATTTCTGAAATTCTTTTGCCGGTATTACAGGATTTTTCCAAAGAGTATCCAAATGTAAAGGTTGAAGTAAACAGCTACGAGCCACGCAGTTCTCAGGAAGCTCTGCAAAGCGGAAAAGAGGATGTGATCATTACCATTGAACCAAAAATTTTAAATATCCAGGGAATCATGCATGCAAAAGTAGCAGACTTGCCGAGAGTTTTGATTTACAGTACTGCCAATACACCCAAATATGAGCGTGTGCTTACTCCTTACGATTTTCGTGAGGAAGAATTTCTGGCAGTTGCCGGAGAGGATAATGATTATGTGACGGATCTGATCCGAAGCGTATGTAAACCATACGGTTTCACACCGAAGATCCAACCAGTCCACAGTACAGATGCAATGATCATGGGCGTGCAATGTGGACTTGGCGTAGCAGTTACAGATAGTTGGAGCCGTGCATTGGATAATCCAGGATTTGCATATCTGCATCTGGAATCCACCCATCCGCTTAGTGTGGTATGGATCAATGAAAATCAGGATCCAGCCATTGATCAATTTGTATCGTTACTGAAAAAAGTGATCAGTATGCATAACTGATCTGATGACATAACAAAATGGTTATAACAGACACCTGTTTTTTCTATTTGACGTATGAAAAAGATTGGATTAGAATAAAAATATCAAAAAAAAGGAGGCGTAATTATGGCAGACAAATTTTATGCCAAGGGACCGGGAAACAACGGTTATATCAAAAACCTTGAAGTTCTCGATTTCAACCCTTGGAATGGTAAAAGCGGCGTTTTCCAGATGCAGGTTTATAAAACTGCTGAAGGAAAATACTATCTGTATGGTTCCTGCTTTGGCGGCACACAGAACGGTGTACTGATCGCTGATATTACAGATCCGGAACATACCAGATTTGTAAAACATCTGCAGCTGTTAGATCCGGAAGAATATCCGACTACATCTACACCAAAGATTCAGGTAGCAGATGATCTTCTGATCTGCGCAATGACCGCTGGTTCAGGACCGGGTGCATTAGTAGAACAGAGTGAACTGATGAACATGAAATGTCAGGCAGGTATCCAGATCTGGAGCCTGAAAGAAGATCCGGAGAACCCGAAATACTTAGGTTACTGGGATTGTGGAGTACCTCATTCCATCGGTGTTCATCGTTTCATGTATAACGGAGGTCCTTATGTATATCTTTCCTGCGAATCCGAGCGTTTCGAGGGAATGATCATGCGTATCGTAGATATCTCTGATCCGACAAACCCGCATGAGGTTGGTAACTGGTGGGCTCCTCATCAGTTCGTAGACGGATATCCTTGCAGAACTGTAGATCATCATGCAGGACACGTTCCGTCCTTCATGGATAAAGGATGGATGCATGGACCGCCATTCAGACGTGATGACGGAATTATGTTCTGTGGTTACGGCGGAGATGGTCTGTATGTACTGGATGCAAAAGACGTTACACGTCCGCATCTGTTAGGACAGTTAAAATTCATGCCGGCATTCTCAAGCCATCTGGCTGGAGCACGTACTCATACAGCATTACCGCTGCCGGGACGTGATCTGTGCGTTGTTACAAATGAGGGCGAAAGATTCCAGTTCTTCCCGGAAGGATCCATCAAAGAGGCTCAGGCGATGAACAACATTCATATGGTTGATGTCAGTGATCCGACACACCCGACTCTGACTGCAGAGTTCCCGTATCCGGAAGTACCGGAAGATTTCCCGTACCCGAACTTCAACGTTATGAACCTTGGATGCCAGGGACCGTTCGGACCGCACAACCTGCATGAGCCGATGAGCAACAAGCCATGGCTGGAGCAGAGAGGCGACAGAGTATATTGCTGCTACTTTGCAGCAGGACTGCGTATCTATGATGTATCTGATCCTTACTACATCAAAGAACTTGCATACTTTATCCCGCCAAATCCGAACAAAAAACCGGAAGATTCCTTCTTCCCGGGATTACCGGGTCCGCGTAATGCAATGACAGAGGATTGCTGCGTAGATGACAGAGGATATATCTATGTAACATGCTTCGATGATGGTTTCTATGTATTAAAGAGAACCGGAGCAGCAGATAACTAGAAAATATACTGTGTAAGCAGTTTTTTCGATGTTAAGAAAACAGAATAGACGCTGAAAACAACCTGCCGTCAGGAAAAAATCCTGTCGACGGGTTGTTTTTTTAAGTTCTTTTGTGTATGATAAAAAACGAGAGAAAAAAGTGATACGACAAGGAGAAATCAAAATGAAAAAAGAACCATTTGTTACAAAAGAACAGATTGAGGAGATTGTGAAATCTTATCCGACTCCTTTCCATTTATATGATGAAAAAGGAATCCGTGAGAATGCAAAGGCGGTCAAAGAGGCATTTGCATGGAATCCGGGATTCCGTGAGTATTTCGCGGTAAAAGCAACACCAAACCCGTTTTTATTAAATATTCTGAGAGAATATGGCTGTGGTGCAGACTGTTCCTCTATGACAGAGTTAATGCTGTCCCATGAAATTGGCATGAAAGGTGAGGAGATTATGTTTTCCTCTAATGATACACCTGCAGAAGAGTTTGTATATGCCAATGAGATCGGTGCAACTATCAACCTGGACGATTTTACACACATTGATTTTCTGGAGAAAACGATCGGTGAGTTCCCGAAGACAATGAGTCTGCGTTACAATCCGGGTGGAGTTTATACTTTAAGTAATGGTATCATGGATAATCCTGGTGATGCAAAATACGGTTTTACCAAAGAACAGTTATTTGAGGGATACAAACTTCTGAAAGAAAAAGGAGTAGAGCGTTTTGGTATCCATGCATTCCTGGTAAGTAATACAGTTACCAATGATTATTATCCGACACTGGCACGTACTTTGTTTGAACTGTGTTGTCCGGCGGTGTTGGAATCGCATACAAACCGGACCAGGTTCCAAATGACATCCGTGTGATCGGCGCAGGGGTTCAGAAAGTATATAATGAAGTACTTGTTCCGGCTGGCATGGGTGATGTTGCCATCTATACAGAGATGGGAAGATTTATGATGGGACCGTATGGCTGTCTGGTTACAAAAGCGATTCATGAAAAACACACATATAAAGAGTATATTGGTGTAGATGCCTGCGCTGCAAACCTGATGCGCCCGGCTATTTATGGTGCTTATCATCATATTACAGTTGCAGGAAAAGAAGATGCGCCTTGCGATCACAAATATGATGTAGTAGGTTCTCTGTGTGAAAACTGTGATAAGTTCGCCGTAGATCGCATGCTTCCGAAAATTGATATGGGAGATTATCTGGTCATTCATGATACCGGTGCACACGGTTTTTCCATGGGATATAATTACAACGGTCGTCTTCGTTCCGCAGAAGTACTTCTGAAAGAAGATGGAACAGCCCAGCTGATCCGTCGTGCAGAGACTCCAAAGGATTATTTTGCAACATTTGATTGTTTTGACATTATCAAAGGGCTGGTATAAAAATAACAGCATAAAGAGTTTAACTTTAAATGTAAAATAAATAAAGAATATGTATAAAAAAGTTAAATTTTTCTTGCATTTTGTATACCTGTATGATATTATCAATGTGTTCGGTAAAAACTGGGCACAATGCCGCTGTGGCGGAATTGGCAGACGCACTTGACTCAAAATCGAGTCCGGCCAGCGGCATTTTTATTAGCAGGAAAGAGAATTCTTTCCTGTTTTTTGCCATAAAAGGCAGGTAACATTATTAATTCATGAATATAAAATAACCGACATCTAAAGAACTTTTAATGGTATTTTGATGGCGGGTTTTATATTATATACTTTAAAACTAAAAAAGTACCAAACGCAAGGGGGCGAGAGCATGATTGATAGAAGAAACAGATATTATTTGACAACAGCGGAAATGCTCGTGATGCGTGCCATCTGGCTCGCAGATCATGATATGGTTTTAAATGAAGTGGTAAAAGCATGCAATGCAGCATACGACAAGAATTGGAAACCTCAGACGGTTAGTACTTATTTGAGTCATTTAGTTCAGAAACAGTTTTTACGCATGGATCGAAATGGCAAGATTTACAGTTACCATCCACTGGTAGAAGCTGCAGAGTATATGAAATATGATGTTCAGAATTTTGTTGAATTCTGGGGAATGTCACCGGCTGAAATGATGAAAAATTATCTTTCCATTCGCG
>CABRZK010000192.1 GCA_902475415.1 uncultured Eubacterium sp. | reverse complement strand
TTTTGTGATGCGTTACATCGTAGCCGGGATTTTTCATCATGTAATGCATAATCAGGCCGATTTGTCAAAAGAATGGTATCAGCAGAAAAACTGGGAAAAACATTTGTATCAGAAACTGCATGTGAAGCAGTGGAAAAATAAGATGCCGACTTATGATCCGGACAGCTTTAATCTGAAACTGCATTCCCCGGAAGAAATCGCGGGTGCCATGTGTCAGGCAGAACTGAGTCATGAAATAATCGTAGTATTCAGTTTTCTCCCATTGCTGACAGTTCCGATGTTTGGTGCTTTCTGGGTATTTTTGATTACATCGGCACTTGCAGCGTTAATGGATCTGATGTTTGCTATTATGCAGCGTTATAACCGTCCGAGGATTTTGAAACTATGCAAAAGAGTTGTTTAAACACATGCAGGAATGCAGGAAATATACTTGTTTTGATAAATCTATGCTCTTGAAAAGCGGGCTTAGTCGTTAGAATAGAAAAAGTTTTTTGGAAAAATTGGTAACAAATATCGAAGAAAATGACAGGATATTGTAATAAATTTACGATATCCTGTTTTTTTGCGTATAAATGATTAAAAAATTTCAAAAACATGCTATAATGAAAAAAGTTCTCAATTAGCAGTAACTATTTAGAAACATGTATTCTAGGTATTCTTAAGGAAAAAGATTCCGAGTGTACATAAAACACACAAGAGGAAGAACAAAGCATTATGACATTAAGAGAATTGGAAATTGGAAAAAGTGCTGTGATTAAAACCGTTGGTGGCGAAGGTGCCCTGCGGCAGCACTTTTTAGATATGGGTATGATTCCCGGAGCAGAGGTGACAGTGGTCAAATTTGCACCGATGGGTGATCCGATGGAACTTCAGATTCATGGCTATGAATTGACGCTGCGTCTGGCAGAAGCGGAGCAGATCGAGATTGAGCCGATTGGAAAACGAAGTAATGAACACAAACGAACGGTGAAGGAACTTGGTTCGGAGCATCCGGGTATTGGTGAAACCGGAAAGTTTCATTCGAAAAAGGATGAAAATCCGTTGCCGGAGGGAACGAAACTGACCTATGCGCTGGTTGGAAACCAGAACTGTGGAAAAACGACATTGTTTAATCAGCTGACAGGTTCGAATCAGCATGTCGGAAACTTTCCGGGAGTTACTGTTGACCGGAAGGATGGATCTATCAAAGGACATCCGGAAACAGATGTGACAGATTTGCCGGGTATTTATTCCATGTCGCCTTACAGCAGTGAGGAAATTGTATCCCGAAATTTTGTGTTGGATGAAAAACCAAAGGCAATTATCAACATTCTGGATGCAACAAACATTGAGCGAAATCTGTATCTGACCATGCAGCTTCTGGAAATGGATATTCCGATGGTTGTGGCATTAAATATGATGGATGAGGTAATTGGTAATCAGGGTTCCATTGATGTCAATGGAATGGAAGCGTTGCTTGGTGTTCCGGTGATTCCGATTTCCGCGGCAAAAAATCAGGGTGTCGACGAGCTGATCAAACATGCGCTGCATATTGCAAAATATCAGGAAAAACCGCTGCGTCAGGATTTTTGTGATAAAAGTGATCATGATGGATCTGTGCACCGCTGTATTCATGCAGTGATTCATCTGATCGAGGATCATGCGGAGGCTGCGCAGATTCCGGTTCGTTTTGCGGCAACCAAAGCCATCGAGGGAGATCCGCTGATCTTGGAACAGCTGAAACTGGATCAGAATGAAATGGAGATGCTGGAGCATATCGTACAGCAGATGGAGAAGGAACGTGAAGTTGACCGGAGCGCTGCCATTGCTGACATGCGATTTGACTTTATCGAGCGTCTGTGTGAGCAGACTGTTGTAAAACCAAAAGAAAGCAAAGAGCGGATTCGAAGCGAAAAGATCGATCGGATTCTGACCGGAAAATATACCGCAATTCCATGTTTTATCGGAATTATGGTTCTGGTATTTTACCTGACTTTTAATGTGATCGGAGCCGGTCTGCAGACCCTGCTGGAGATTGGAATTGACAAACTTACCAATGTGGTAGATGCGGCATTGATGGCCACACATGTCAATGCGGCAATGCACAGCCTTGTGATTGACGGTATTTTTACCGGTGTCGGAAGTGTCTTGAGTTTCCTTCCGATTATCGTGACACTGTTTTTCTTCCTGTCACTGATGGAAGACAGTGGATATATTGCAAGAGTAGCCTTTGTTATGGACAAACTGCTACGAAAAATCGGACTTTCCGGTCGAAGCATTGTGCCGATGCTGATCGGCTTTGGCTGTACGGTTCCGGCGGTTATGGCGACACGTACGCTGACCAGTGAGCGTGACAGAAAGATGACAATTTTGCTGACTCCATTTATGAGCTGCACGGCAAAATTACCGATTTATGCGTTTTTTGTCAGCGCATTTTTCCCGAAACATGGCGGATTTGTCATGGCGGGACTCTATGTGCTTGGCATTGTGGTAGGAATTTTGGTAGCATTTCTTTACCGGGGAACATTATTCAAAGGGGAGCCGGTTCCGTTTGTAATGGAGCTTCCGAATTATCGTTTGCCAGGAGCGAAAAACGTAGCACAGCTTTTATGGGAAAAGGCAAAAGATTTCTTGCAGAGAGCATTTACGGTTATTTTCGTGGCAACGATTGTTGTATGGTTCCTGCAGAGTTTTGACCTGCATATGGATATGGTTACTGATTCCGCAGACAGTATTCTGGCAGCGATTTCCGGTGTGCTGGTGCCGATTTTCCGTCCACTTGGAATGGGAGATTGGAGAATCTGTACTTCCCTCATTACAGGATTTATTGCAAAGGAAAGTGTTGTATCTACCATGGAAATCCTGTTCGGTGGCGGTATTGGAACTCTGATCAGTTCCCTGACAGCGGCATCCATTCTGGTATTCAGTTTATTGTATACTCCGTGCGTGGCGGCGATTGCTTCCATCAAGCGGGAACTTGGTGCAAAATGGGCGGTTGGCGTTGTTATCTGGCAGTGTGTGATCGCATGGGTGGCAGCATTGATTGTTCATCTGATTGGACTATTGATCGGAATTGCATAAAAGAAATGCAATTCGTATATATGAAAATTTTGTGTATGATTATGATCAGCGAGTAAGTTGACCAGAATCACGGCATATCAAAAATCCCTGTTAGTTGTATTGGGCTCAGTTTGAGTTTGGTACAACCAACAGGGATTTTTGGTTTATAAATTTTGTCATTTACTAAAACTTATCTTTTCCGCTTCGGTCCGGCTGCTCGGAGGTGATTTTGATCGCTTTTTGCAATACTTCACTTAACAGGTTAAAACTTTTCATATCGGGATCAAAGTAATAATAATTTTTGGTTCCTTCCCGTCTCACCTTCAGGATATCGGCATCTTTTAAAATATGAAGATGATGGGAAACGGCCGGTCTGGATAAATGTGTTTTTTCGGTAATTGCATTTACCTGGACACCGGAGCAGTCTTTGATTTTCAGCATTTCCAGAATCATATGCTGTCTGTTTTCATCACCCAGCGCCAGCAGGATTTTTCGACATTGCTCAAAATCAGAAGCGAGCTGGCTGATTTCTTCCTGCGTATGCATCAGTGTACCTCATGTCCTGTGACAGCTTCAAAATGATATTTTGCGATACCGAGATCGATTTTTGTATAAAAACCATTCAATGCTTTGGCTGTAACAGTTCCATTTTTCAATTCAAATAAAAACTTCTGCTGGTTGACTGCGGTAGGAGCGAGAGCAACTGCTTCCATGCCTTTTTCAAACCAGTCTTCTTTTTTATCGGCGTTGCTAAGTTGTGCAATCGGTTTGCTTTTGTGGGAAACACCCTGTGTTTTTCCATAGCCGAGGGAGATTACGATTAAAAGTTTCTGTCCTTTTCCGGTTACAGCTTTTGTTTTGCCGTGTGTCATGGCTACCCAGCAGGTATTCAAGCCAAGTTCCTGACATTTCAAAACTAATTTTTCCCCATAGTATCCGGCTACTTCCTGTTGCTGTTTGGTACCAACGATAGCAATGTAGTTGTTTACATTTTTAAATTTTCCATAGTGAGCCATGAATGAATCAAAGCAGCGCGGTTCATCATAGAAAACCTGCATATTCAGACCACTTTCAGAATTGATCTGTGCGATACATTGGTTAATCTCTTTGCGTTTCTCCTGCTCGATTGGAGTTGTTTTGTACTGGCGTACACTGTGGCGTTGTCTTATTAATTCTATCATATCCCTTGTTTATTTCCTCTCTGTTTTTGAATTCGTTTAAAGGTTTAAACGAAGTATACCACAGAAAAAATGAAAATATTCAATGGGAAAGAAAATCGAGACCATTAAAAGGAAATTAGTTTCGGTCTTCCAGGATCCCTTTTTTCTGTAATATCAGCATAAAACTGACGCAGAGGATCAACTGCAGAGTAGATGATATCGGCGTTGCCAGTCCGATGTGAAACAGTGATGTGACCGGCTGAATGCTCATGAAATAGGAAACCGGAACTCTGACACAAAATGCGCCGAGAATGACCTGCGCCATAATTTTGTGCCACAAACGCAGACATGGACTGCATGAAAGCGGAGGAAATCAGCATGATGAAAGCACATACTTTTTCTGCCACGCCGACACCTGCGGAAGCAATGACACTTACAACCTGTGCGGATACGTCCGCAGAAGTGGCAAATTTTCCGACAACCAGCAGATCCACGGCACCATACATCGCCTGCAGAAACAGTGCCAGCAATACCGGAAATGCAAAAAGAATCAGTGGCTGCAAAATTTTCCCTTTCGTAAATGATGTAGTTTGTTTCATGTGTGTTCCTCCTTGTGTCATATGTTTGTTAATCTGAAACTTATCCAGAGATAATTTTTACAATACTTCTGGTCAGGAAAGATTGTGGAAGGACATGAATTTGCTCAGAACAAGGATAACGGTGCCGGTGCAGATTCGTCAGAAA
>CABRZK010000191.1 GCA_902475415.1 uncultured Eubacterium sp. | reverse complement strand
TGATGTCATCGATACAGTGTCAGAATCGGTATTAGAATCGGAGGATTCAGTGGCTGTCACACCGGGCAGGTCTGCGAGAGAAGTCCCTGTCAGAAATACTTCCGTGAATCCGGATATTTTTTCCAGAGCCATATTTTTTTCCAGAGTCTGACGGCTGATGAGATGTGCCCGTACAAAAATCTGGACACAGACAGCAGAGGTGAGACTGAAAAATAAAATGGCGATAATCAGTTCCAGTAAAAAGAGACTGGAACGTTTTGCAGGTGTTCGTTTCATAACGTTCTCCTATCCGTTACGGAGTGCTTTTGACACTTACATAAGTGTCAGATACACTTCCGTCATTGTTGGTACAGTATAAATGAAAGAGTCCTTTGTCAGATTCTTCAAAATGAAAATCATTGACAGCCAGAATTTTTCGCCCATCGGAGACACTGGCGGAGACATCCTCACGAAGGAAAAGTTCTCTCAGATAACCATCATACTGATACAGATAAGTGATATAGGACTGGTCATTGTAAGTTTGCCGGATTATGATGGCATCCTGTCCGTCAAAACTTCCTGCATCAATGGCATCACAGGTATCACTCTGATGCAGCTTTTCCGTCACATAGGATAAGGCTGTCCGACTGGAAAAGGAATCCTGTGAATCGCTGACCTGGCGGCTGTATACGCCGGAGGCCAGTACAACCAGGGCTACGGAGGAAGCTGTCAGCACAAAAAACAGTGCCAGCGGAAACAGAAAATCTATGACATGTTTTTGTTCAGTTCTGTACTTCATTTTGATGCCTCCGATCGTTCAATGACTGTAATATCCGGTAAAATATTGGCTCCGGCAATCTGATAGTCTACGAAAAATAAATCCGTATCATACTGGATACCACAGGTTTCTTTCAAATCCTGCAAGGTCTCAGGATAGCGTCCCTCCAATGTATAATATTGGGTGACACCACGCCAGAGTGCATTTTCCAGACTGGATTTCTGTTCCTGGACGGCCCGGGCAGACATGCGGGAGATTCCGGTGAAAAACAGTCCGCAGATACATAAAAATATCAGAAGAGAAAGACACAGATTCCGGAATGGATGTGTGTGTCTGCCATGATAAAAGCGTTCCTTTTTTTTCTGAAACATCTGGATTCCCTCCTGTTATAAACCGGCCATAATGCCAAGAAGCGGGAGCATGACAGACAGCAGGATAATGCCCACGATGACAGACAGGATAATGACCAGTGTCGGTTCCAATACGGCAATGAAAGCGGTAATACGTTCATTCAGCTCTTCTTCACAGCGGTCTGCAATCTGTTCCAGGGCATCATCCATCATACCGGATTTTCCGGCAATTGCTGTCATACGTGCGTATACACCGGTGAATACACCGGATGAGACCAGTGCCGAGGAAAGTTCGGTTCCCTGTTCCATTTTCTCGCAGCATGTTTCAATCTTCTGCCGGAAATAGGAATCTTCAATCAGATTCAGGGAAAATTCCAGTCCACGTTCCGGTGTCAGTCCACTTTTTAAAGCCAGTGCCATGGCACCGGCAAAACGGCACATGGAAGATTTTTCTGAAATCTCGCGGGTCGGAGGAAAAGCATGACCGATTTTGCCAAGCAAAGTCCGTCCGTTGGAAGTCCGGGTCAGATAAATGCCGATGGCAGCCAGACACGCAATCAGAATGATGAACAGGAGTGCATAGCGGGATAATCCGTTACCGATCATCAGAATTCCACGGGAAAGACCGGTCATTTCTGTACCGAGCTGCTGAAATACCTGCTGAAAGACAGGCATAACCTTAGTGATCAGAATCACAATGACAACAAGCATCATAATGATCATAATCAGCGGATACGACAGGGAGTTGCGGATATTGCGACTTAAAGTTTCTTCCCGGTTGTAGTGTGCAGACAGAGATTCCATGACATCATCAAGCCGTCCGGTTTCGTCACCAATCTGTACCATATGTATCAGGTAAGACGGAAATACTTTTGTGTCCGCCAGGGCGTCCGCAAAGGAGCTGCCAGCCAGCATCGTCTGATACATTTCGCTGATCAGGGCTTTCTCAAGGTCATTTTGTGTATCTTCCATCAGAAGTTCCAATCCTTCTAATGTTGAAATTCCTGATTTTAAGATCATGGACATTTCACTGCAAAATGACGCAATTTCGGGACTGGATAATTTTTTTTGCTGCGTCTGCTTTCCCATTCGTTGTTTCCTCCATTCATTGGTTGGTTCAAAATGATTGATGTATCGTGTGTTTTGCATGCGTTGCATCAATAAGTATACTTGGTAAGATAATGGCTTCCGTCGCCGACGTATTTTTTGACATTGGAAGCGCTGTTGCTGGCTGCCAGGGTCGGATCCATGATGGACCAGTTTTTTCCGTCAAATTCTATGATATTGTCGACCCATCCGACTTCTGTGATATAGCAGCTGATCCAGGCATGGTAGACGTCGCCGGAATAGCCTACTTCCAGTTTGGACGGAATTCTCTGTGAGCGGAGCATAGCTGCCATCAGAGAGGCATAATCAAAGCAGATACCGGTACCGGAACTTAACGTATTATCCGGTGACGGGATGTATCCGTAGGGGACGGAGTCGGCTTTCTGCTGATCATAGGAGATGTTCTCAATCACATAATTATAAATGTTTGTGATGGCATCCAGATCAGAGGAACAGCTCTGCGCCAGTTCTTCTGCTTTTTTCACACAGGCGGAATCCTGGGTGAAGTTCACATAATAATTCGGATGCAAAAAAGGCGAAAATTCATTTTCAATCTGTACATCCAGATCCTGCGTAAAGGAAACCGCATATAAATTGTCTTCGACAGATACGGATTCCAGAAGGGTCACTTTATAGGTTCCGTCTCCACCCGGGAGAGGGTATGCGTAATATGTGTCCGAAGCAGTGACCGGATAGGTATACTGGGTACTGTCCGGGAGCGTGATCTGAAGTTTGACCTTTTCATTATTTCCGTTGTAGCGAAGCATCAGATATCCATCTTTTGTGTTGGAAGCATCCAGGGAAACGAGATCATTTCCGTAGGTAGTGGTGCCGGAGGCTTCTGTAACAAGTACCTGTGGTGTGGAATCCCGGGAACCGGTTTTGACGTCCTTTGTTACCTTTTTCCCGTTTTCAGTACTTCCACCGGAAGAACATCCGGCTAAGAGCAGAATCAAAGGAAACATAATCAGAAGAGAAAGGAAGAATCCGGCTCTGCGCCAGACCCTGTATGAGTGACTGTGAAATTGCACGGAATCTGCCTCCTTTCTGCTATTGGACATGTTCGGAATCCTTTCTTAATAAAAACGTTTTTTATTGAAAATCAGTATATCATACTTGGAATTTTATGACAAATCTGTTTATGGAGAATCGTGGAAAATCGTTTGTAAATGTATGATAACGGCATGCGACAGAGACATTATTTTGTATACAGATTTTGATTGACAAACGTGATACAGACTTTTAAAATGAAGGCAAGCAAGGGAAAATCGTTAATGAGAAACGAGGAAAAAACATGGATGAAAAATTAGCAGTTTTAGAAGTACATATGTTGGGAGACTTTTCAGTCATGTATGGAGAGCAGCCGATATCATTTGGTAAAAATACTACGACCAAGGCAATGAAACTACTCCAGATTTTAATGTATTACGGGGAACAGGGAATCGCCCGGGAAAAGTTACTGTCAGCACTGTATGGACGTGATGAATTATCTGATGCAGCAAATAACCTTCGTGTAACGATGCATCGTCTGAAAAAAATGATTGTAGAAGCGGGATTGCCGGAAGGAGAGTATGTAAGTATTAAAAAAGGTATTTACAGCTGGAAGAGTCCCATGCGGACAGAAATCGATGCAAGGAAGATGGCTGAACTATATAAAGAGGAAGAGGCCAGTGAGGATATCGATGAAAAAGAAGAACTGTTAAAAACAATCTGCCGGATGTATCATGGAGAATTTTTGTCGGATCTGTCCGGAGAAGAATGGGTTCTCATTGAAAGTGTTGAGTACAAGAAGATTTATACATATGCCCTGAAAAAGCTGTGTGATATGCTGATCGAGCGAGGAGATTATGAGGAAGCACTGGAATTTTGTGAACTTGCCTGCAAACTGTATCCGTTTGATGAATGGCAGGGCGTGAAGATTGAGTGCTATATCGGAATGAAGCGGTACAAAGAAGCGATGAAAGCATATGAGGATACCGCAAAACTGTTTTTTGAAGAACTGGGAATCAGTCCGTCAGAAAAACTGATGAAGCAGTTTAATGAGATGAGCAGCCAGATCAATTATACAAGACCCCGTGAGATTCAGGACATCAAAGAACGGCTGAAAGAAGAGGGTGAACTTGGTGGAGCATATTACTGCAGTCTGCCAAGTTTCAGAGACAGTTACCGTCTGGTGTCACGTATGCTGGAGCGAAGTGGTAAGTCCGCGTATCTGATGCTCTGCAGTCTGACAGACGGCAAAGGACATCCGATGGAAAAACCGGAAAAGCTGGCAATTATGATGGAAGAATTGCAAAAAGCGATTCAGCATTGTCTGCGCCGCGGAGATTCTTTTACAAAATACAGTGCGTCACAGTATCTGATTCTGCTGATTGGAACGAACAAGGAAAACTGTGGCATGATTTTTGAACGTCTGTGCAGATATTTTTCCAGAGAGCATAAAAGCTTGACGAAAAATATGGAGTTCTTTGTATCATCAGTGGCAGATGTGGAAAATCTGGATTCTCCGATTCGGTTTAGCGATGAGCAGAAAGTATGGTAAAGGCATCTCTGGTAAAAAGAAGGAACCAGACCGATGGCAGACAGCAGTGTAACGGAGCTTTCTGACAGAGGCTGTTAAGAAATTGAGACAGATTAGGAGGGAAATTGCTTAGAATATGGAACAGAATTATCTAATAGGCTGGCATGCGCCAAATCTGATCAGTATCTGCATAGACAGTATCGTGGATGGTGAAATGTCAGGA
>CABRZK010000190.1 GCA_902475415.1 uncultured Eubacterium sp. | reverse complement strand
ATGGAAGTGGTGGCTTTTTCGTACGTTCCCCCTTCTTTACTTCCAGTACTTTATATTCAGATGATTCAATTTCTTTTAGGATTGCATCCAGTTCTGTCTGATTGTGAATCTGGATTTTTCCGTTCTCATCACCATAGAATTTGGCAACCAGTGGTTTTTTCTCACCTTTTACATTCAGAGCGACATCAATGGTCCAGTATTCTTCCGGAATAAATGCATTGATTTCATCTTCCCTGTCACAGATAATGCGCAGTGCTACCGACTGTACACGACCGGCACTTAATCCACGTTTTACTTTCGCCCAGAGAACCGGGCTGATCTTGTAACCTACCATACGATCCAGCACTCGACGTGCCTGCTGTGCATCTACCAGATCCATATTGATCTCACGCGGATTTTTCAGGGAAGCCTTTACCGCATTTTTTGTAATCTCATTAAATGTAATACGTTTTGCATTTTTATCATCCAGTTTCAATGCCTTTGACAAATGCCAGGAAATTGCCTCTCCCTCACGGTCAGGGTCAGTTGCGAGATATACTTTATCTGCTTTTTTTGCTTCCTTCCGAAGTTTTGCAAGGATATCCCCCTTGCCCCGGATGGTAATATACTTTGGTTCAAAGTCATTTTCCACATCAAATCCGAGCTGGCTTTTCGGCAAATCCCGTACATGTCCGTTCGATGCTGCCACTTCATAATTTTTTCCAAGAAATTTTTTTATTGTCTTAACCTTTGCCGGAGACTCCACAATTACTAAATACTTCGCCATACTATTTCCTCTAATCTCTGTCTTCTATAAATTCTAACTTCTGCGTCTGCTACTGATTTTTGCATGAAGCATGTGATAGTCTTTCCCAGTCAGGTTCATTTCATCTTTTCCATAAAGTAATCAAAAATATCTTCCTGGACAGGATTCTGTCATATGCATCTGCAAAAATAATTTTGAAAGGTTTCCCGCACCAGCCCATACCGCTTTAATGTATCTAAGCAATGCAGTACTGTAAGCAGATCCAAACCTGTTTCTTCTATAATATAGTTAATATATTTTGGATGTAAATCAAGTCGACTATACACCAACTGTTCATTTTTCGCAAGGGAAATATTTTTAGTTTTTGTCGTTTTTGCATTTTTTTCAGGCAAATATCCAAGATTTTGTAAAAAAACATCCAGATCATAAATGATCCCTGCCCCCTGTCCGATCAGTGCGTTACACCCTTCGCTTAAAGCATCTCCAAACCGTCCCGGCACCGCATAAACATCCTTTCCCTGCTCCAGCGCTGCATCAGCTGTAATGAGAGAACCACTCTTTTTCCTGGCTTCCACAACCACCAGACAGTCTGACAGCGCACTGATGATCCGGTTCCGTTCCGGGAAACGGTAAGGTAATGGTTCTGTCCCCGGCGGATATTCCGACAGAATACCACCACCGGATTTCTGAATATTCTCATATATATATCTTGCATTTTTCGGATAACAGATATCACAACCACATCCAAGTACCGCAAACGTACTTCCTGCCCCTTGCAGCGCACCTGCATGCGAGGCACTGTCAACTCCAATTGCCATCCCGCTGATGACCTGTACATCTTTTTCCGCCAGCATTTTCCCGAGTTTTGTTGCAATACTCCGACCATACTCCGTACACATCCGCGCCCCGACAATCCCCACGCTTTTTCTGCTATCCGGCATTCGTCCTTTGCAAAATATTGCATAGGGCGGTTGCGCGATATGTTTTAATTTTTCCGGATACTGTCTGCTGCCATAAGGAATAAATTCTATCTTTTTGCTCTGGAACTTTTCCCATATCTGTTTCAGATCACTGTTACGGCTTTGTACAAGATATGCAAGCTCATGATCCGTCAGAAGATGCAGATTTCGCAGGGTTTCTTCCTGCAGTTCATATACTGTTTTTGCACTTCCACAGATATTATACATCTGAACCCGCTTATCACTTGGAATATTAACCAGCGATGCCAGCCAGAAATCATATTTCATCATTTCGTTCTGTTCTTTTGATTCCACCAGATTTTGCTCATTTTTATCAGATTTTTTCTCATTCATACAAGACGATGCATTTACAGAGATATGTGTCATCTTTAATTCCTCCTCCAGTAAGTTTTGTCCGGATTGCGGAAAAAAAATGCTTCTTCCAGATGTCCCCATTTGATTTCTTTTGCTTCCTCCATGTCTGCGATCGTACGGGCTGTTTTCAGAATTTTCCCGTAAGTACGTGCACTCAGATGATATTCTTCATATTTATCCTGCATCCGCTCTGCCGATTCCGCATCCAGAGCACAAAACTGTTCCATGTCTTCCACATTCATCTGGCTGTTGAAATGATAACTGCGACCACGAAACCGTTCCCTTTGAATCTCATGCACACGTTCTACCCGTTTTCGAATAACCGCACTACTTTCTTCTATTTTGTTATCTTTCATTGTCGTATATCGAATTTCTTCGGTTTCCACACACAGATCAATCCGGTTCAGAAATGCCTGTGAAATACGTGAAATATAATTCTTGATTGACTGCGGACTACAATTACAGCGATCCAGATTTGGGTAAAATCCGCAGGGACATGGATTTGTCGATGCCACAAGCATAAAATCCGCCGGATAGACAAAACTCCCACCGACCCTGGAAATATGGATTTTCTTCTCTTCCAGCGGTTCTCTGAGCACATCCAGAATCCCCGGCCGGAATTCCGCCAGTTCATCCAGAAATAAGACACCGTGATGCGCCAGACTGATTTCTCCGGGATGTGGCTGTTTCCCGCCACCCACCAGTGCCTGTGCCGTCACAGTGTGATGTGGGCTGCGAAATGGACGCTCGTTTTGAATAATACGCTCCTGATCCAGCAGACCACACAATGAATAAATCTGTGATAGTTCCAGTTTTTCTTCTTTCCTTAACTCTGGCAAAATCGTTGGAATCCGTTTGGCTGCCATCGTTTTTCCGGAACCGGGCGGTCCCATCATCAACAGATTGTGCATACCGCTGACCGCAATCTCACAGGCGCGGCGAAGCATCGGCTGCCCCCGCAGTTCTACAAAATCCACATCATACTCCGTCTTCCAGATTTCCTGCTGTTCCTGATAAAAACAGGACTCCGGCAATTCCTGTTGACAGATTTTCACAAAATCTTTTAAGTTTTTTACCGGAATTACTTTAACAGAATTTATAATTGCCGCTTCTCGCGCATTTTCCCAGGGTACCACAATTCCTTCCATTCTTTCTTTCTGCGCCAGTACCGCAGCCGATAACACTCCTCTGGTGGGCAGAATGCTTCCATTCAATCCCACTTCTCCCAAAAGCAGATATCGACTTAAAATACGTTCATCCAGAAATCCAAATGCTGCCAGCACAGATGCCGCCATCGGAAGATCACATCCCGTGCCTGATTTTCTCACATCAGCCGGTGTCAGATTAATGGTAATCTTCTTTGCCGGCAGGCGAAAACCCGCATTTTTCAAGGCTGTTCGCACCCGCTCTCTGGCTTCTTTCACTTCAGATGTCAGGAAACCTACCATGTCAAAAGCCGGCATACCATCGCTGACATCCGTTTCTACCTGAACCTGTAAAGATTCAAAACCACAGACTACAGCTGTATTTATTACGCTATACATATATTCTATTTTCCTCTTTTCGTATACGGAAAAACTTCGACGAACGCCGAAAAATAAAAAGTAAAGATTTAAAGACATCTACACTTTAGCATATCTAAAGCAAAATGCCAAGTTTTTTATAATAACTCCTGTCTTAATTTTTCCAGTGCCTTTTTTTCAATACGGCTGACGTAAGATCTGGAAATTCCCAGATACTTTGCAATCTCCCGCTGTGTCAGAGGTTTTGTATTATATAATCCATAGCGATAACGAATGATCCATTCTTCCCGTTCATCCAGAACTTCCGGCAATATTTCATAGAGCCGCTGAATGTTTTTCTTTTCCACCACACGTTCCCACAATTCCGGTTCTCCACTCTCCACGATATCCACCAGTTTAATCTGATTTCCTTCTTTATCTGTCCCGATTGGTTCATACAGTGACACATCTTTTGCTGTTTTCTTTTTACTGCGAAAATACATCAGCAACTCATTTTCGATACATCTGGCCGCATAAGTTCCCAGACGGCTTCCTTTTTCCAGATTATAGGTTGATACAGCCTTAATCAGTCCAATGGTGCCAATGGAAATAAGATCTTCCTGCGCTCCCTGATATTTCCGTGCAATATGTGCCACAAGCCGCAGATTCCGCTCGATCAATACCGATTTTGCCTGCTCGCTTCCGTTTTTCAGCAGCTCCAGATAATGCTTTTCTTCCAACGTAGTCAGCGGCGATTGAAATGATTTCAAATCGGCACCTCCCTGTGCGGCCTTTCTATTATTCTATGTCAGGCAGGCTTTTCCCGTGTCTGAAAATCTATGTGGTTTTCTCTTGTTCAGAAGGAAGTGCGGTCCTGTATTGTAAAAAATCTGCATGACTTCCTCGGAAAAACAAGAAGAACCGGAAATGGTCAATTTCCGGCTCTTCTTATTTTTTAACAAATGATTCTGTCTCCTTGTTGGTTCCACTTTTTTCAGATACGTAACTTTCCTCTGCGCATCTTCTGAATTTACTGTAGTAATTATGTAATTTTGAAATCGCTGTACTGGTACAGCGTTTCTTAAATACGTACCATATAGAACTTATTTAGAAATCGTTGTACTAAATCAGAGACTCATATAATTTTGCAATCTCTTCTACGGAAGTCTCTTTCGGATTTCCCGGACGGCAGGCATCATCATATGCAGACTGTGCCAGGAATGGAATATCCTCACGTTTTACAATTTCTTTCAGATCCGGTGCGATTCCGACATCCTGAGACAGTTTCTTAACAGCATCAATCGCTGCCTTGCGGTACTCCTCCTGCGTCATATCGTCAACACCTTTTACACCCATTGCTCTGGCAATTTCACGATATTTC
>CABRZK010000189.1 GCA_902475415.1 uncultured Eubacterium sp. | reverse complement strand
GGGTGACGGGGCAGGTGGCAACGGGGGTGAATGCACTGGAAGTCTGCTTCTGTATCGGACTGGCTATCGGAATCATGGTCTTTTATAACCATGTGGGACATAAAAAGATTACGGATGATCCGACGCCGATTCAGGTGGCAATGCGCAAATATGAGCAGGATGTGGATACGACTTATATCGAAACAAGCAGTCGTAAAGGCAAAAATTATGATGTGTAAAACAGTGTCTTTCCGATGTATCATGGAACGCGAAAATTATCAGCTAAAATGTTTTTAATTCCTGATAGTGAGAAACGTTTTGTGAGGGGGATGCATAAAAAGATCAGAAATTGAGCTGTAAATTACAGATGGAACGAGGGGAAAATGGAAATGCTGGGCTATCAGGTGATATTGGGAATTTTGGGATTTTTATGTGGCATTGGCGTGGCAGCCGGAGTATTTGCGCTGATTGCAAGCCTTGGTATGGTGCCGCGCATAGCAGGCAAAACAAGTGTGGCGGCGTATGTTCCTGTGCTGGAAAATGGTCTGATCTTTGGCGGAATCTTCGGATGCGTTCTGGCAATTTTTCCGGATATTCCATTTCAGGTAGGAACCTGGTTCCTGGTCTTATATGGTCTTGCTTCCGGCCTGTTCCTGGGATGTCTGTCGGTGGCGCTGGCAGAAGTCCTGAATGTCTTTCCGGTACTGTTTCGTCGTGCTGGCTTAAAGCAGGGACTTGGTATTTTGATTACCGCGTTTGCAGCAGGAAAGACCATTGGGGGACTGGTGTATTTCCTGTGGATTGCACATTGATCACGGATTGCTTACAGGGAAATAAAAAGTAGTTGAAAAAGCGTATAAGAAATTATCTATCAAAGAAAATGTGAATGGAATTGGATTTGTAAATCATGTGTATGATTGGATCAAACAGATATTGACAAATCACCTTGTATGTTAGAAGAAGATGTTATGTTGTGTTGCCCGGAATTACACACCAGGTTCGACATGTGTTCGACTTGAATCGAATGTTTTTAACGTACATCGACTGTTAAAGGAGCTTAAGTCATGAATGATAGAAAGAATGAGAAAAAAACAAAATCAGAATACAAAAATATGCCAAGAGAAGAACTGATACGGGATATTTCCAGACAGGAGCATGCAAAAACGGAGGAAGAAAAAGAAGCACGGAAAAATGCGTACGATGCCTATGTCAGCCAGGTGACGCCCACATACAGTCTGCCATTGAATATGCTCAAAGCATTTCTGGTGGGTGGGATCATTTGCTGTATTGGTCAGGCAATTACAAACTTCTGCCTTTCAAGGGGGATGAATACGCAGACGGCAGGAAAGTGGACCAGCATCCTTCTTGTTTTACTCAGCGTCATTCTCACCGGGCTGAATATCTACCCGACCATTGCAAAATTTGGCGGAGCCGGTGCACTGGTACCGATTACCGGGTTTGCCAACGGTGTGGCTGCCCCTGCGATTGAATTTAAAAAAGAAGGCCAGGTGTTTGGAATCGGAAGCCAGATTTTTTCGATAGGTGGTCCGGTGATTTTGTATGGAATTTTTACAAGCTGGCTGCTTGGACTGATCTATTGGATATGGAAGTAAAAATATTAATTATGAAGAAAGGACAAGAAGCAAAAGGTTGCTTTATGTTGGAACTCATGTAAAATAGAAGAGAACGAGATGCTTTCGTGTGTTAAATGGCATCCATATTGTTTTTTGATTTGGAGGGGATAACTTGGACAACGATTTTTTTGGAACAGAAAAAATCTCAAAAATACTATTAAAAATGGCACCGCCTGTGATGCTGGCTCAGCTGATACAGGCGTTATATAATGTGGTGGACAGTTTCTTTGTCGGCCGCTATTCCGAGAGCGGACTGACGGCACTTTCCATTATTTATCCGATTCAGTTGCTGATGATCGCGCTGGCGGTTGGAACCGGTGTCGGAATCAATACGGAGATGGCATATAACCTTGGCATCGGGAAAAAGAGAAGATCCGACGAGACGGCAGGAATCGGCACGCCGCTGGCTGTCCTGATGTGGGCAATTTTTGCCATAGCCTGCTTTGCGCTGATGCCGGCGTATGCACGGATGAATACTTCCTCGGAAGAAGTCATAGCCATGGTGGTTCAGTATGGAAGAATCGTCTGTGTGCTCAGTATCGGACTGTTTCTGGAAAGTGTCTGGACAAAGGTGCATCAGGCGGAAGGCAATATGCGGACACCGATGATCGCACAGATTATCGGAGCCATGGTCAATATTGTGCTGGATCCGTTTCTGATCTTTGGCTTATGTGGTTTACCGAAAATGGGAATTGGCGGAGCTGCCACAGCAACAGTGGTGGGACAGATTGCGGCGGCACTGATCGTTATGAAAGGCGGATGTCGGAAAATTCCGCAGCTTATCGTATTTCCGCATCAGATCAAACGAATTTACAAACTGGGTATCCCAAACATTCTGATGCAGTCGGCCTACACGTTTTACATATTTGGTCTGAATCTGATTCTGGCGACGTTTTCGGATCAGGCTGTTACCGTTCTTGGACTCTATTACAAATGGCAGGCGTTTTTCTTTATTCCGCTGGGAGCCATGCAGACCTGCATCGTTCCGGTGGTAAGTTACAATTTTGCCGCCGGCAAATACGAGCGATGCAAAAAGACACTGAAGACGGCCATTATATTTGGCATTGCCCTGATGATGATCGGTGTAATTTTATTTGAAACCATTCCGGGACCGATGTTACATGTCTTTTCCCATGATCCGAAAGTAATCAGCATCGGAGCGGTGGCTTTTCGTATCATTGGCATCAGTTTTGTGCCACTGGTAAGTTCCCTGACCTTTCCGGTATTTTTCCAGGCGTTAGGCTATGCGATGAAAAGTTCAATTCTGACCATTATCCGAACGGTATTCTTATTTATTCCGCTTGGCTACCTGTTTTCCAGATTTGGTCTGAATTACTTCTGGCTGACGTTTCCGGTGACAGATTCCATTACAACGCTGGCGGGCTATCTTTTTTACCGTCAGTTTACCAAGCGAACCATGGAAAAAACAGGATAAAAGGCAGACTGTGTGCGATATACAGATTACAGCAGGAATGCGGGAGCATTTCGGAAGTACAGATACCATAAAAAATACCGGTTCAGGTGTCCATGAAGGAAAACTGAACCGGTATGTTATTTAAGAAACGTTGTACTAGAATGTGATAACGCACTTTTGTTTGTTGAAGCGTGTGGATTAGAATAAACCATTATCGTGCACCGGTACGATGTCCTGTACATTGTGCTCTACTACATCCCAGTGCTCTGCGAGTTTGCCGTCTTCGATACGGTAGATATCGCATACTTTGTTGATGGCACCATTTTCCAGTGTACATTTGAAGAATACATATACCATGTCTCCATCCTCACCGATATGGATAATATCCATATGAGGTTTCATTGCAAAGAAAAATTTTGTAAATTCAATAAATCCTTCTTTCCCACTTGGTGCGGTCGGATTGTGCTGAATATAGTCATCTTTCATATAAGAATCCTCTTCGTAAAATTTTAATACCAGTTCTTTGTTTGACATAACCTTACCTCTTTTTACCATTATTTTTGATAAAACTATCATACTGGAAAACACAGAAAATGAAAAGATTTGTTTGTTGAAAAAGGCTGGAAAAACAGACTCCTGTTTTCAACAAATGTCGAAACAAAAATATTGTATGCAGTGGAAGATGCGTTTTGTCCATATTAAGGATGCAATTGTCCTATCAGTGCATCCCCAGGCGGTTGTAAAATATCTGTAAAGCAGATTTGCAGAGAGGTGCAGAAAACTTGCATTGCATGATGCACAAATTGTGAAAAAGAATGCTGTAGTATTTTTGAAAAATGTGAAAAGGAGCGTAAAACATATGATTAAAGTAGGGGTAATAGGATGTGGACGAATTGCACAGAGAAGACATGTGCCGGAATATGCGTCTAACATGCATGTGGAAATTGTGGGATATTATGATGCGAAAATTATGCGTGCGCAGGCGCTGGCAGATAAATATGGCGGAAAAGTATTTTGTTCTATTGACGAAATGCTGGCAGATGAAAGCATCGATGCCGTCAGTGTCTGTGTGGCAAATAACATGCATGCTGAAGTGAGTATACGTGCCATGAAAGCAGGAAAACATGTATTGTGTGAAAAGCCAATGGCAACATCTATCGAAGAGTGTGAAGAAATGCTGCAGACCGCAAAGGAGCATCACTGCTTTCTCATGATCGGCCAGAACCAGCGATTTAACACAGGACATATCCGTGCCAAAGAACTGATTGAACAGGGACTGATCGGAAAACCACTGACCTTTAAGACCACATTCTGTCATGGAGGTCCGGAAAAATGGCTGGCAACCGATGGTACCGAAAAAATGTCCGGACCAATCTGGTTTTTTGATAAAAAAATTGCATCCATGGGAGCCATGGCAGATCTGGGAATTCATAAAACAGATCTGATCCAGTATTTATTGGGAGATAAAATTACAGAAGTGACAGCAAAAGTCATGACACTGGACAAAAAAGATGCGGAAGGGAATATGATTGAACTGGAAGACAATGCTATCTGCATTTTCAAAATGGAAAGTGGCGTATTCGGAACGATGACAGTCAGCTGGACAGACTATGGGGAAGAAGACAACTCCACCGTTATATTCGGAACAAAAGGACTGATGCGTATTTACGATAACAGTGAGCACACGATTCAGATCAGTACGGATCGTGGGGACAAGATTTATTATGATCTGGATATGATGATGACCAATACGAATCAGCGTGAATCCGGTGTCATCCGTGAATTTATCCGCGAACTGGAATCCGGAGAGTGGACCAATGCAGCGGACGCTATGTCAGTCAATGCCCTGCGGGCCGTGCTGGCAAGCTTTCAGTCCAGTCAGGAAGATCGGACCATCAAACTTTCTGTTTAGGTGATAACGCCAAAGATGGAATCATAAATCCATGCAGGCACGGACGATTTTCTATCTGCGCTGCGCCGCCTGTT
>CABRZK010000188.1 GCA_902475415.1 uncultured Eubacterium sp. | reverse complement strand
CCGCCTCTTTAACGGATGCTGCAAAGCCGCCGTTCTTGCGGAAGAAGATGAGCGTACCGTCTGCGGTGTTGTGCCACGACAGACCGTAGCGCAGCTCGGAGAAGCCGCTGATGTAGCTCAGCGTGCGGTAAGACAGGCTGCCGCCCGCATCCACCGCGGAAACCGAACCATCCTCACTGCGGGCCGCGTACAGCCCCTCGCCCATGTAGGACAGATAGTAATACGTCGGCGCCGTCAGCAGCTTGCCGGTGGTATCCATAATGCCCCAGCGGTTGATCTGACGAACCATTGCTTCGCCGTCGTGAAACTCCGAAATGGTGTTGTACAGAAACTCGGTCAGCAGTTTGCTCTCCGAGAGCGAATACAGTGCCTGATTGGTGCCGTTGGTGACGACCACCGTGCTCTCGCCGTAAATCGTCATGTAGGAAGGCGTTACGTCATTCGGCAGAGTGTACAGCACCGTGCCCTTGGTGTCGATCGCCTGATAATCGCCGTCCTGCGTCTGCACAAGCGTTCTGCCGTTTGAGAAAGCACCGGCCTTACGGTAGCTGCCCGAAAAAGCAGTCGAACCATCCTGCTTGACATAGGAATACAGCCCGGTATCCGCATTTCTGCACAGCAGCAGTCCGTCCTCAAAGAAGCCGACCGCGCCCGGATATGAGCCAATGTGCTTGCCGTCAGTCGCATAATACACGCTGTGGTCAGTGTACCGATACGCAACCATCGTATCCGAAAAATCCACCGAAACCGGCGAATCCGTGTATGCAATGACGATCTTGCCCGTGCGGTCGATCACAGCCGTCTGCCACTGCTCGTTTTCTACGGCAGCGAGTCCGCAGTCCGCGAAATCGCCTGCCTGTGCGTAAGCAAACGGGAGTACGGTCATGCCGTCCTCATCCAGATAGCCTGCGCGTGTCACGCCGTCAATGTCGGTGTACTCTGCCGGAAAAATGGTGCCGGCCGCCGCCGCGCTCACCAGCATCACACACGCAACCGCCAGCGCGGAAAGTGTTTTTTTGAACATATGCTTCACCTGTATATTGTGTAAAGTTCTCTATCCTTGTTATTCTTATACAATATACATTATAAGCAATCACGCACTTTCATACAAGGTCAGGCGGCAAAGTGTAACAATGGTGAAACAACCCGCCGGAATGTTACGATTATGTTACATTCCCAGAATGCACATCAGTTTCCGATAATCGGTGTTGCGCTCTTGGCGATGGATACCTTTTCCACATACGGCACATGCGCGTAAACGTTGGCTGTGGTGGAGATGTCGGAATGCCCCAGCCAGTCCTGAATCTGCTTGAGCGAAAAGCCCTGCTGCAGTAAAATTGTTGCAACCGAATGTCTAATTCATGGAACTCGATTTTCGATTTTTATTGAACTATTTCTTGGTTTTCTGAGATAAATCAAGAAATAGTTCTTTTCTATTCACCGTGTCAATGATATACTGAAAATAACGATTTGTTGTTGAGGTATATGCGATGCTGCCCTACACAGGTGATTACACGGAACATTTTGATTCCGAAAAGCCAAGCCTTACATTCTATTCCTTTACCCCGCGTCCCTTGATGCGCGGGGGTATGTATCAGATGGATGACGAATTGGCTGCCTTGCTGATAGAGGCTCACAGGAACATTGGTTTTCTGGAAGGGCTTGTTGAGTATGCTCCGAATAAAGAAGCATTTGCGGAGCTGATGTTTTTGAAAGAGTGTACCTATTCCCATATGATCGACTACGATGGTCCCGATCTCAAAGAAATACTCACTATCCGCGGCACCGACAAAGGGAATATAACTCCCATCATGAACTTGGAGGCGGCCTACAGCGCAGCGGCAAATTTGGAGATCCACGCTCCTGACTTGAGCCAGATCTGCGGCATCGCACTTAATGGAGAATCAGAGAATACCCCGATAGATGTTAGGGCGCATCAAACTTTTTGGCTGGGAGCAAAGACGAATCTTAAAGGATACAACCCTACAGCACCGGATGCTGTACTCCCTGCACTAGCTGATATTTCTGCATATCTCTATAACGACCATAATACTGATCCGTTGATTAAGGCAGCACTGGTACATTACCAATTTGAAATGATCCATCCATTTGAACGGTATAACGGTATTGTCGGACGAATCCTTGTGCCAATGGTTCTGCGAGATGTTATTGGAGATGCAAGGCAACTGATATGCTTGTCCGAGTGTTTGTACCACAACAAAAATGAATATTTCGATCTCCTTAGGTCGACACAGTACAGCGGGGGATATATCCGATGGATCAAGTTCTTTGTAAATGCTGTGGGACAAGCAGCAAAGCGATCGGCGGAACAATTGATTCAGTATGAACAGGCTATTGCCGAAGCCGAGGATCGACTGATACACATCGGAAACCTGCCTAAAAGTGTCTATTCTGTCCTCGAACACTTAAAAAGATTTCCGATAACAACAGTTTCGTCCGCTGCGAAGCATACAGGCTTATCATTTAATTCGGTTTCAAAAGCAATGAGTATGATGTTGGAACATGATATTGTTATACAGTCGGGTAATGATATAAGAAATCGCATATGGATACATAAATCAATCGGTCAAACATAAAGTATGTTTTCTCATGATAGGAGGTAACAAGTTGATAAGTCCTGATTTGCCAATCACAAAATCTACCGAAGACAAATTGAACAGGGGTGAATTTGCTAAAAGTCTTGCAAAAACAATATCACAATATTCTTTTCCGTCTTCATTTACCATTGGCTTATATGGGGAATGGGGAAGTGGGAAGACATCTCTTGTAAATATGATGCTTGAAGCTGTAGAGGATATAGACAATAATGCCATAATTCTTAGATTCAACCCATGGTTATGCTCTGATCCCAAGCAACTCATCACCCAGTTTTTCATGCAAATGGCCACGGCGATAAAACTTAAAAAACCAAAGGCAGAGAAGGCATGGGAATTAATAGATCAGTATGCGGATGTATTTGACGCGGCAAGTCTTATTCCTGGCGCTGGAACAATTATTGCCACACTTGGTAAAACATTGGCAAAAGAGGCAAATGAACGGGTTGAGCAACGAACAAAAGATTTACAGGAAAGCAAAAATCAAATCGTCAACAAGATGATGGAAGAAAACATAAAAATAATTGTTTCCATTGATGACATTGATCGGCTTTCAGAAGAAGAGATTATCGCTGTTTTCCAACTGGTTAAAGCATTGGCCGATTTTCCAAATACCGTTTATATTCTGGCATTTGATTATGATGTTGTAGTTCATGCGCTCAGCAAAGTACAATATGGTGATGGCAAAGAATACTTGGAAAAAATAATCCAGGTACCTTTTGAAATCCCCGCACCAAGTATAGCCAATATACATGAGGCGCTATTTTCGAAGCTTGATTCCATTCTTGGAGATATTCCGGAAGAACGATGGGCTAAAACAACGTGGGCAGAACTCTTTCAATTCGGACTTCAAAACTATATCAAATCTATCCGAGATGTTATTCGCTATACAAATGTATTCTTGTTGAAATATGAACTTTTGAAGGATGAAACAGATCCTGTTGATCTGCTTGGTCTTACTGCCTTGCAGGTATTCGAGCCATCTCTCTATTCAAAATTACCGAGCTATAAAGATATATTATGTGGAGCGGATCATAGCTACTCATACGAACGACAAAAAGCAGATGAAGAAAAGGTAAAGAAATCCGTTTCTTTACTGATGCCCAACGATGGAACAATTACAAATGAGGACGCTGCAAACAAGATACTTGGCATTCTATTTCCAAGAACAAAAACAGCCACAGGCATATCATACAGTATTGGCAGGAGTTACTCTCATCGGGATTTTATAATTAATAACAATATTGCAACTCCTGAGTGTTTTGACAGATACTTCGCTTTAACTCTTGAAAATGATGCTATTCCTACCAGTGTAATGAAACACATAATTTACGAAGCAAGCGAAGGTGAGTTTACGGCAGAGATGATGCGACTCTATCGGGAAGGTAAAATTGTACGCCTGCTTGAAGAAATAGAGGCATATGTTAACAGAGAACATTCAGCAAAGCTTCCCGTTAAAAGAGCAGCTTTGATAATAACCGCACTTGTTAGTAATTGGAGTTCCTTTGAGGTTGATGACAGAGGCTTCTTCTCCGTTCCATTTGCATGGAGACTTCTTTTCTGCGTTGATCCACTATTAAAAGCAATGGATTCGACAGCTCGGTTCCTTTGTATTCATTCAGTTTTTGAAGATAAAGATGTTCAGCCATCAACATTAGCACTATTACTTCAAGATTTTGAAACCCAACTTGGCCGCTTTACAGAAGACTCGTCTATTAGAGATGATGTGATGTTTTCATTGGAAGAGGTTCTAGAATTAGAAATGATTTTTAAGAGTCGGGCCATTGATGCGATAGATTCCGGCGCTGCTTTAAGGCAGTATCATGGCTTAGAGTTTTTGTGGATGTTAGGAAATGTAGACGCAGAACTTGCGGATAATAAAAAGAAATCTCTTGTCTCAGACGATATTTCACTCGTAAAAGTTGTGAGTTATTGTACTTCACGAGGAACTGTGGCAACAAAAATAGTTGCTAAGACACGGGACGTGAAACGACAGGCTATTGGGGAATTCATTGATGTTGGGGAGGCTTATCGGCGCATTAAGGCATTTGCAGCTACCAGCCAATTTTTCTCGCTTCCTAAAGATGACCAGATGAATGCCATAGCATTTATCCTCGTTACAGAGCGAACTCCTTCCGAGTCCGTAATGAAAGACTGTATAGCTGAAGATGCTATTGAAAAAGCATTGAATCAATTGCGAGAAAACGCTACTAACGAGTAATCCACATTGTATCTAAGGAAAGGAAAAAAAGAAGTACAATTTAGCAGACACTGTCTGTTGAATCGGAGGGAAAGGATGCTGATAGCATAGCTGCTGAGAATTCCAGACACCGACTGGATTTCTCCGGCCAAACTTATATGCATAGGGAAAATACACAAAAACAGAAATCCCAGACTATCAAGTTATCG
>CABRZK010000187.1 GCA_902475415.1 uncultured Eubacterium sp. | reverse complement strand
GGACAGAAAGTAGTTGTCGTAGACGATCTGATCGCAACAGGCGGAACCATTGAGGCAGCCATCAAACTGATCGAGAGTCTTGGCGGAGAAGTAGTGAAAGTATTATTCCTGATGGAACTTGCAGGATTAAACGGACGTGAGAAACTGAAAGACTACGATGTGGAATCCGTGATTACTTATCCGGGTAATTAATTCCCTGACTCTGAAAAAGTATTCGTATACTGATTTCTGAAATGTGGAAGCAAATCGGACAATCTATTTTTTAGAATACGGATACAGTAATAAGTATGTGAAATAATCATATAGAATAAGAAAAAGCTTTTCATTTGAAAATGCAGACTGCTGTAGAGCAGAATGTAAATTCAAATGGAAAGCTTTTTTGATTGCATCAAGAATATTTTATAAGTTGTATAAAGGTGTATTTTGTATACTTTGCATAGCAAAATCCATGAATTTGCAAAAGAAAGACACAAATATGTACAGGAAATTATCACATTTTCCTTGAATTTCCATGGAAAATAAAGTAGAATAGCATTGGTATGTTAATAAAATAACAATCTCAAGGAGGTATGAGGCAATATGGCAGAATGTTTAGCGTTAGAGCGAATCAACCGTCTGTTAGATGAAGGTAGTTTCGTAGAGGTTGGCGCATTGGTTTCCGCCCGCATGACAGATTTTACCGTAAATGATCAGTCCGCACCGTCTGATGGTGTCATCACAGGTTATGGACAGATTGAAGGCAATCCGGTGTATGTATACAGTCAGAACCGTGATGTACTGAACGGAACTATGGGCGAGATGCATGCGAAGAAGATAGCAAAATTATATGATATGGCTGACAAAGCGGCAGCACCGGTGATTGGACTGTTAGACTGTGGCGGTTTCCGCCTGCAGGAGTCTGTAGATGCACTGGACAGCTTTGGTACAGTTCTGGCAAAACAGGCAGAGTATGCAGACAGTGTATTACAGATCAGTGCCGTTATGGGCAACTGCGCAGGCGGTATGACACTGATTCCGGCAATGAGTGATTTCGCATTTATGACAAAAGAAGCTCAGATGTATGTAAATGCACCGCATACCATTCAGGATAATAAAAAACTTTCCCGTGAATTCAACGCTGCACAGTATCAGGCAGCTGTTTCCGGACAGGCAGAGGTACTGGAGAGTGAAGATGCTGTTCTGGAGAAAATTCGTGAACTGGTAGTTATGCTCATTGACGAAGAGTACGGACGTTGTGGGGAAGATGATCTGAACCGTTACATTTCGGAAAAAACATGTGCAATGAAAGATGCACGCGCATTATTAAAAGAGTGTGCAGATGAGAAATTCCTGGAGATCCGTCCGGATTATGCACCGGAGATGGTGACAGGATTCCTTACATTAAATGGAATTTTAGTTGGTGCAGTAGCAAATGCAAAGGCACTTTATGATGAAAAAGGTGAGAAGAGCGAAGATCTGGCTGAGGGACTTACCGTAGACGGATGTGAGAAAGCAGCAGCTTTTGTAGCATTCTGTAATGACTGTGAGATTCCGCTTCTGACAGTGACAGCAGCAGATGGATTTGCAGCCGTAGAGCAGACAGAAAAAGGTCTTCCACAGGCCATCGCAAAACTGGTAAAAGCTTACCATGATGGTGGTTTCAACAGCAAAGTTAATCTGATCATGGGTGATACTTACGGAAGTGCTTATGTAGCTATGGGCGCTAGAACCGTCAGCGATGCAGATATGGTATTTGCATGGGATGACGCAAAAGTAGGCATGATGGAAGCAGAAAAAGCAGCCAATATCCTGTTCACACCGGAAGGTGAAAAAGCAACTGCAAAACAGGCAGCTTCCTATGAAGGTAAGCAGAATGCTGTTACAAGCGCAGCTGCAAGAGGAAGTGTGGATGCAGTTATCGCACCGGCGCAGACAAGAAAACATCTGATCATGGCATTTTCCATGCTGTAAGAGAAAGGAAGATAGTGAAGATGAGAAAGAATATAAAAGGGATTGCTGCAGGCGGTCTCGGACTTCTGGCTTTACAGCTTCCGGGAATGACAGTTTTTGCGCAGGCTGCTGAAACAGATATGAAAGCGCGTCTTGGAAATGCACTGATGAATACCGTACTTGGTATGGGAACCGTATTTGTTATGCTGATCGCGATCGCACTGATCATTTACTGTTTCCGGATCATTCCGGTGATTCAGAGCAAATTTGCCAAAAAAGAAGAGGCAGTTGCGGAAGCACCGAAAGCAGCACCTGCCCCGGCAGCTCCGGTTCAGGAAACAGATGATCTGGAACTGGTAGCAGTCATTGCTGCAGCGATTGCAGCAAGTGAAAATGTTCCGGTGGACAGCTTCCGGGTTCGCACAATCAAGAGAAGATAAGAAGGTCGCAGAACAGATAAAAGTAAAAGAAATATCTGCAATTCATGTGAAGGAGAATAAAAATGAAAAGTTATACAATTACCGTAAACGGAAACGTATATGATGTAACCGTAGAAGAAAATACAAATGGCGCTCCGGCAGCAGCTCCGAGAGCAGCAGCACCTGCCCCGGCAGCAAAACCGGCAGCAGCTCCAAGTGCAGCAGGAAGCATTTCCATTACAGCAGGCGCAGCAGGTAAAGTCGTAGATGTTGTTGCATCACCTGGCGCAGCAGTAAAGAAAGGTGATCCGGTTGTTGTACTTGAGATCATGAAAATGGAGACACCGGTTGTTGCACCGGAAGATGGTACTGTTGCCAGCGTGGAAGTAGCAAAAGGTGAGACAGTTGAGTCAGGAGCAGTACTGGCTACTATGAACGCATAGGACAGGAGGTAAACATGTCAGGTAATATTGCAGAAACATTGGGCAATCTTGTGCATCAGACTGCTTTCTTCAATCTTACTTGGGGAAACTATCTGATGATCGCCGTTGCCTGTGTGTTCTTATATTTGGCGATAAAAAAGGGTTATGAGCCGTTACTTCTTGTGCCGATCGCATTCGGTATGCTTCTGGTAAATATTTATCCGGATATCATGATTTCCCCGGATGACGCAAGTAACGGTGTCGGTGGATTATTGCACTACTTCTTCAAACTGGATGAGTGGTCAATCCTTCCGTCCCTGATTTTCCTTGGTGTCGGCGCACTGACGGATTTCCGTCCGCTGATTGCAAACCCGATCAGTTTCCTTCTGGGAGCAGCCGCACAGTTTGGTATTTTCAGCGCATATCTGCTGGCTATCGTATTCGGATTTTCTGATGCGGCGGCAGCAGCAGTTTCTATCATTGGTGGAGCAGATGGACCGACTTCCATTTTCCTGGCCGGAAAACTACATCAGAATGATCTGATGGGACCGATCGCCGTCGCGGCGTACTCGTATATGTCCCTGGTACCGATCATTCAGCCGCCGATCATGAAACTTTTAACAACCAAAAAAGAACGTTCCATCCGTATGGGACAGCTTCGTGAAGTTTCCAAACTGGAAGCAATCCTTTTCCCAATCGTAGTAACGATCATCGTGTGTCTGGTTCTTCCGACCACAGCACCGTTAGTAGGTATGCTGATGCTTGGTAACCTGTTCCGCGAGTGTGGCGTGGTAAAACAGCTGTCAGAGACTGCTTCTAATGCGCTGATGTACATCGTAGTTATCCTGCTTGGTACATCCGTTGGTGCATCCACCAGTGCAGAAGCATTCCTGAAAGTGACAACACTTCAGATCGTAGTACTTGGTCTGGTAGCCTTTGCATTTGGTACTGCAGCAGGTGTTATCTTCGGTAAGATTTTATGCGTGGTAACAAAAGGCAAGATCAACCCGCTGATCGGTTCCGCCGGTGTATCTGCCGTACCTATGGCAGCCCGTGTATCCCAGAAAGTCGGTGCAGAAGAAGATCCGACCAACTTCCTGCTGATGCATGCCATGGGACCAAACGTAGCCGGAGTTATCGGAACTGCCATCGCAGCCGGTGTATTTATGGCAATCTTTGGAGTATAAGTTTTGTTTACAGTGTCGGAATTCTGAAGGTTCAGGTGTAGACAAAACAGGTTAATTGTGTAAAAGGAGAAAAATCATGGAGAAAAAACCATTGAAAATAACAGAAACTGTTTTGCGTGATGCGCATCAGTCTCTGATGGCCACCAGACTGACCACAGAGCAGATGCTTCCAATCATCGACAAAATGGATAAAGTTGGTTATCATGCAGTAGAATGCTGGGGCGGAGCAACTTTTGATGCATCCCTTCGTTTCCTGAAAGAGGATCCGTGGGAGCGTTTAAGAAAATTCCGTGACGGATTCAAAAATACAAAATTACAGATGTTATTCCGTGGACAGAATATCCTTGGATACCGTCATTATGCAGATGATGTGGTTGAATACTTTGTACAGAAATCCATCGCAAACGGAATCGATATCATCCGTATTTTTGACTGCTTAAACGATTTAAGAAACTTAAAAACAGCCGTAGATGCCTGCAAAAAGGAAAAAGGTCATTCACAGATCGCACTTTCCTATACTTTAGGTGAGGCATATACACTGGATTACTGGGTAGAAACAGCAAAACGCATCGAAGATATGGGCGCTGATTCCATCTGTATTAAAGATATGGCAGGTCTGTTAGTTCCGTACGAGGCAGAGCGTCTGGTAAAAGCATTAAAAGAAAATGTAAGCCTTCCAATCGAGCTTCATACACACTACACAAGTGGTGTTGCTTCTATGAGCAGTTTAAAAGCAGTAGAAGCAGGATGTGATATTCTCGATACAGCCATCTCTCCACTGGCTCTGGGAACATCCCAGCCGGCAACAGAAGTTATGGTAGAGACATTCAAAGGCACACCGTATGATACAGGATTAAATCAGGATCTCCTGGCTGAGATCAACGAGTACTTCAGCAAGATCCGTGAAGAAGCAATGGCAAGCGGACTGTTAAATCCGAAGGTACTTGGTGTCAACATCAATACCCTTCGTTATCAGGTTCCGGGCGGAATGCTTTCCAATATGATCTCTCAGTTAAAAGAGCAGAATGCAGAAGATAAATACGAGGAAGTATTAAAAGAGATTCCGCGTGTAA
>CABRZK010000186.1 GCA_902475415.1 uncultured Eubacterium sp. | reverse complement strand
GAATGTTGATCATGAACCGCTTTTGTTCATGATATTTTGACTTTAGATTGTAGAAAAATCATTCGGAAAAATGATACAGAAAAGAAGGAATAAGATATATTTCACAATAAATTAAGAACTATTATGATCAGGGTATGTTACAATAGTCAAAATAACATCAAATGTATCTGAATACAGAGAGAAACAGGGCAGAGAACAAAACTTCCTGTTGGTTTTTGACAATCAGTAGTTTACGTGATACAGAAATCCCCGAAAGGAGTAAACGTATGGCAACAAAGAAGAAAAAAGTGCGGTCACATGTCAAACGTGTGAAGTTACAGCAGAAAAAAGATCCGGTTTCACCGGAAAAATATCACAAGCGGCTGAAAGTGGCCCGCAGAAAAGATTTTTTCCGCAGACTGCGTAATGTGGTCATTGTTCTGGCGATTGCTTTTCTGGCGTTATTTGCAGGTGGCAATATGATGTTGAAGAAGGCAACAGGACAGAATCTGTTTGAATGTATGCGGGAAGCAAAGCAGCTGGTTGAAAACAGTACACCGGAGACGTTCCGTCTGGCGCAGACGTCGTACATATACAGTTCCGATGGCACGCAGCTGGCGGCATTGGCAGAAGAAGATGATGCGACGTATCTGGAATACAAAGACATTCCGGCAGATGTGGTCAATGCATTTGTGGCAGTAGAGGATCGTAGTTTCTGGCACAATGGTGGTGTGGATTACAAAGGAATTGTGCGTGTCTGCGTGAATTATGTGAAATCAAGCGGTCAGGTGGCTGAGGGAGCAAGTACGATTACCCAGCAGCTTGCCCGTGGCACGTTCCTGTCCAATGAAAAGACCCTTTCCCGTAAGATCAAGGAAATTTTCATTTCACGTCAGCTGACGAAAAAGTATACCAAAGAGCAGATTATGGAGTTTTACTGCAACAGCTGTTGTTTTGCAAATGGTATCTATGGTGTGGAAGATGCATCGAAAAAATATTTTGGTGTGGACGTGGGAGATTTGTCTCTTTCACAGACAGCTTACATTTGTTCCATTCCGAACCGTCCGGAATATTATAATCCGCTGAAGAACAGTGAAAATGCGATTTCACGACGCAATAAGATTCTGGAAGATATGTATGAGTGTGGTTATATCTCCAAAGATGCCGGAGAAGCAGCACTGGCAGAGACAATTACGGTAGCAGCAGTCAGTGACGAGGACAATACATTTTACAATTATGAAGTTACTTATGCCATCGACTGTACCGTGCGTTATCTGATGAAACTGGACGGATTTGAATTCCAGTACCATTTTGACGAGGATAAGGATTATACAGAATACTACAATAACTATGATGAGGCCTACAAACAGGCAAAACACAAATTGTATACCGGAGGCTACAAGATCACAACAACCATGGATCTGAAAGCGCAGAAGAATCTGCAGAAGATCCTGGATAAAGAACTGGAATTCAATACGGATCTGAAAGAAAATTCAGATGTATACGGATTTCAGGGAGCATTGACAGTTATCGATAACGAGACCGGAAAAGTAGTGGCTATGATCGGTGGACGATCCCAGGATGCAATTGCACAGACCTATTCCCTGAACCGTGGCTATCAGAGTTATGCGCAGCCTGGAAGTTCCATCAAACCGTTAATTATCTACACACCTGCGCTGGAAGATGGTTATGATGCCAATTCCACATTACAGGAAATCAATGTGGATAAAGCAAAGACAAGTACTGCCGCTGAAATCAAGAAAATGACAGGAGAGAAATTTTCCTTACGTCGTGCAGTGGAAAAGAGTAAAAACGGATGTGCGTATTCCCTGTATAATGAGATCACGCCAAAAGTAGGACTTTCTTATATTGAAAATATGAATTTCTCCAGAATTGTTCCGGATGATTATAACTTAAGTTCCGGACTTGGTGGAGTGACGAAAGGTGTAACCAATGTGGAGATGGCCAATGCTTATTATACATTGGAAAATCATGGAGAGTTCAAACAGACAGACTGTATTTCTTCTATTCTGGATGCCGAGGGCAATGAGATTTACGAGGAACCGGAAAGTAAACAGGTATATGAAAAATCAGCTGCTGATCAGATGACAGATATTTTAACTGGTGTTTTGAAATCTGGTACAGCCAAAAGCCTGAAATGGAGCAGTGCATCCGATGTGGAAGCTGCAGGAAAAACAGGTACAACAAATAATAACAAAGCTGCATATTTCTGTGGCTATACGCCTTATTACACCATTGCGGTATGGGTTGGTTATGATGATCCAATACCGGTGAAAGGGCTGAGCGGAGGTACCTATCCGGCTTATATCTGGAAAGAAGCAATGCTGTATATGATCGATGGTCTGGATGCAAAGGATTTTGACCTGAAAGGAATCTCTTCTTCCAAGCATAAAGATCTGGTATCTGATGAAACAGATACAACGACCACTGATAATACAGAAGATCAGACAACAGACAATACGACAGATCAGCAGAGCCCGGCGGATCAGACAACAACAGACAATACGACACAGACACCGGATTCCATCGATGGTAGTGTACCGGGCAGTACCGATGACATTTCCGGCGGAAGCATTTCATCGAACCCGTCTTCGGGTGGCAACGGTGCAGGAACCGGTTCTGACAGTTCTAATACCGGTGATACAGGAAGTACAGATAGTACCGGAGGAGACAGTACCGGTGGAAGTACAATGGGTGACAGTGGAACAGAACAATAAATAAGATACGCAAGAAACGCTCTGCAATTACAGCGGAGCGTTTTTGCTAATCAACAGGGAGAAAGGATGCATATTATGAATGAAATCTATCAGGTAAAACATATAACAGAACCGGTCAACTGGGAGACCGATGTACCAG
Source organism: uncultured Eubacterium sp. (assembly GCA_902475415.1). Lineage (GTDB taxonomy): Bacteria > Bacillota > Clostridia > Lachnospirales > Lachnospiraceae > Eubacterium_I. The sequence continues at coordinate 2,223 of CABRZK010000186.1, read as the reverse complement.
GATCAAAAAGTATTACAAATCGTGCATTGCTGCTGGCAGCTCTCTGCAATGGACCAGTGCAGCTGAAGGGAGTGCTGTTCAGCGACGATTCCAGACATTTTCTTGCATCCTTACAGTCTCTGGGTTATGAAGTACGGATAGATGAACCACAGGCTGTAGTGCGGGTGAAAGGGTGTGGCGGTATGCTTCCGGCTCATACCGGTGAAATTCATGTGGGAAGTGCAGGGACGGCGGCCAGATTTCTGACAGCAATGCTTGGCGTGTCAGAAGGAACGTTTACAATTCAGGCGTCGGAGCAGATGCAGAAACGCCCCATGCAGCCACTTTTTGAGGCATTGATTTCTCTCGGAGCTTCCATAGAATGGCTGGGTGAGACCTGGCATTTACCGGTTCGGATTACCGGGGCAGGTGCGCGGATCCGGACTATGGAAAAAGAAGCTGTACTGAACCTTGATATCAGTTCCAGTACACAATTCCTGAGTGCATTTCTGCTGATTGCACCGATGTTTCCTCACGGCCTGAGAATTCATATTACAAGTGATAAAAAAGACGGTTCCTACATACGGATTACCCGGAAGATGATGCAGGAATTTGGTGTGCAGGCAGAATTTGATGGCTGTGACTATATAGTGCCGGCATCTGATGGATATCACCAATCCGTATATCAGATCGAACCGGATGTGTCGGCAGCCTGCTATTTCTATGCAGCGGCAGCCATGAGTGGAGGCACTGCGAAAGTACATCATGTACACTGGAACTGCATGCAGGGAGATATGAAATTCCTTCATTTACTGGAACAGATGGGATGTAAGGTGACGGAAGAACCGGACGGAATCCGTCTTCAGGGACCAGAAGAAGCCCTGCGCGGACTGGAAGTAAATATGAATGACTTCTCCGATCAGGCTTTAACACTGGCAGCAATCGCGCCATACGCGGCATCACCGGTGAAAATCACCCATATCGGACATATCCGGGGACAGGAATGCGATCGTCTTCATGCGATTGTGGAAGATCTGACCCGGGCAGGAATTGCCTGTGAAGAAGGGGAGACCTGGGTATGTATTCATCCGGGAAATCCACAACCATGCCAGATTGAAACCTTTGATGATCACCGGGTAGCCATGGCATTTGCCATCATGGGGCTCGGTTGTGAGGGGCTTGAGATTTTAAACCCAGGTTGTTGCAGAAAAACATTTGAAAACTATTTTGAAGTATTGGATGGTTTGTTAAAACATTGACAGAAAATGGGAAAGGGTGTACAATTCAAAACGATATAAAAAGAAATAGTTCTTAATAATATCGACAGTAATCCAAAATCCGGTATTATTAATTAGCGCAGACAATCAGAGTTTGTGCTGAAAATGTCAGAGGGAGGACAATTATTATGGCAAGAAGAAAGACATCAAATGTACATACAGCAAAGACAACAAACACAGCAGCTCAGAAAGTAGAGACAGCAAAAGCAGTCGTAGAAGAGAAAGCTGTAGAGGTAAAAGAAGCTGTAAAAGAGACAGCAGCAAAAGCAGAAGAAACAGCGAAAGAGACTGTAGAAAAAGTAGCAGAGAAAGCTACTGAAGCAGCTGCAGAAGTAAAAGAAGCAGCAAAGGAGACTGCTACAAAAGCAGCAGAGACAGCAAAAGAAACAGTAGAAAAAACTGCAGAAGCAGCAAAGACAACTGCGAAAAAGACAGCAGCAAAAGCAAAAACAACTACTACCAAAAAAGCTGCAGCAGCAAAGAAAACTGTAAAAGAGAAAGCTGATGCTGTAAAGACAGAGACAAAGAGAAAAGTAACAAGAAAACCAACCAAGAAGATTGTATTACAGTATCTCGGAAAAGAATTTGATGAGGCTGAATTAACAGAGCGTGCAATCGCACAGTTCAATTCCGTAGAAGGTGGCGTTGCAGTAAAAACAATCACAATGTACCTGAAACCGGAAGAAGATGCAGCATACTACGTAATCAATGACCAGTACACAGGACGCGTAGATTTCTAATTTCCTGGCTGAAAATTTAATATTTGAAGACGAAATTGGAGAATCTTTTCTCAAACGGGTAGTGTAAATTATTCTGTGTAAACCTCTCAGATTGATGATAAAATCATAGGTTTATAGAATACAAAAATATAATGTAATGGGCTGAATGGCATACTTTGCTGTTCAGCCTGTTGTTTATTTAGTAGCATGGATTCTATTGCATGTCAAGGGCGCCCGAGAAAATCGGG
>CABRZK010000185.1 GCA_902475415.1 uncultured Eubacterium sp. | reverse complement strand
GCCAGCATGCGGATGAGTCATCGCAGTTAAGTAACATATTTGTAGAGTTGTTTTTACAGCTGCGGGGAAAAATCGGGTTGTTTCCAAAATTTTCGGATTCGGATCTGCTGGATGTGATTTCCACACTGGTGCGCAAAGGAGCGCATGTAACGGAGTATATCATTTTATGTACATCGCTTCTGATAGCTTTCTGGGTATCGGGAATTCACGGAAAATGGAGAAATATCGCATCATTTGCACTGACGTTCGGATATGCCTGTACGGATGAATTTCATCAGCTGTTTGTTCCGGGAAGAGCCGGAAGGTTTACCGATGTACTGATTGACAGCAGCGGTGCGTTAGTGCTGAGTGTTGTTGTAGTGCTGGTGATGCGTTACAGAAAAAGACGGAAGAAACTGTCAAATGATATGTGACAGGATGAAGCATATAGAAACAGAGAAAGCACGCTTAGGTGATTTGCTTTATATGTGTGCTTATAAATGAGGTATTTTTGGGAGGAAGTAACATGACAGAGTTTCGCTTTTTGTATCCGCAGGGATATCATAAGGAAAAGGAAGTACCGATGAAATCCTTTGATTTCATCAAATCACTGCAGATTGATGATATGGTGGTATTGCAGAATGACCGATATCGGGGATATTCAGACCTGACACTGGAAAAGTTTTTTTCTACAGATCCGGAAGTACTGCAATATCGGCAGGCGATTGTGGAAGATCTGGTGAATCATCCAGAGCTGTATGAAGTGTTTTGCAGGTCTGTGTCAGAAATTCAGAATGTGAATGATCTGCGCCGGGTACTGGGAAGTGATTTTTCCGTGGATTCGGCACTGAGTGCAGTGCGTTATCTGGAAATGTATGAGGAACTGGTGGATATGTTTGCCGATGCATTTGAACAGATTAAGCAGAATGCCACATCTGATATTACATCAGAAGGAATGAAGCAATTCCGGAGACTGGTATATGAAGTGGCCCGGAGTGAGGAATACCAGAATCTGAAACGGGAAATGGCAGCGACCGGCAAAAACTTTGGCTATCAGAAAAGTGTGACAATCGGCATCAATCTGGATGAAAATCTTCGCCCAAAAGAAGCTGGAATTATTTCCATCAATGAAAAGGAATTTTCGGCGGGCAGTATCATTGATAAATTAATGAAGCATCGCCTGACGGATCGCCAGGTGATGATGACCCCACTGTATCCGCTGCAGAAGGGATTGCACGGAGAAGAACAGAAGTCTTTGAATTATGCGATGAACAGCGCACTGCAGACAATTTTTGAAAAACCGTTGCGCTCATTTGAACCGCTGATTCAGAATTATTATAAGGAAAATACAGCGATGTTTGTGGCTTTGCTGGATGATATTCGTTTCCTGACGGCAGGTGTGAAATTCATCCTGGATATGCGGGCGAAAGGATTCGAAATGTGCCGTCCGCAGATCTGCCCGGTAGAGGAAAAAGTCTGTGAGTTACAGCATGTGTATAATCCGATGCTGGCGATGCGTGGTGTGGAAAAAACGGTGGTTTCCAATGAGTTCGTTCTGGATGAGAAGGGGCGTTTTTATCTGGTGACGGGACCGAATCATGGTGGAAAATCAATTTTTGCTTATTCCATTGGAATGGCGCAGGCTTTATGCCAGTTGGGGCTTTTTGTGCCGGCACATCAGGCAAAGATGAGTCCGATGACTGGAATTTTTACACATTTCCCGGTTTCGGATGAGAACAATTACGGCAAGGGACGTCTGGAAAGTGAATGTGCCCGTCTCAGTGAGATCTTAAGCCAGCTGTCAGAGACAGATATGCTTTTGATGGATGAGTCATTTTCCAGTACCAGTGGTCTGGAAGCAGGATATATTGCGTCAGAAGTGCTGACCGGAATCGGCGTGATCGGATGCTGTGGGTTGTTTGTGACCCATATTCATGATCTTCCAATGAAAGTATCTGAGTATAATAACTATCCGGGAAACAAAAGCAAAATCGATAATCTGGTGGCTCAGATGGAAAGCAAAGAAGATGGCGTACGAAGCTATCGGATCAGCAGAACGACACCGGACGGACTCAGTTATGCCAGAGATATTGCGGCACGTTACGGCCTGAATCTGCAGGAGATCTGTAAACAAGCTGAGTCTTGAGAAAGTCTTGAGACGAGATGGAAGAAGACTGATATAGGGACATCTGGCGGTATGTTCATGCAAATTTTGTACTCAGAAATAAATTGATAAGTTCAGCGAAATACAGAAAAATGGTTGCAGGCAGGAAGTGAGAGGATACATAAATGGAAGCTGCTTTGTATGAAGAATTGAAGAAAATCACTCCGGAAGAAGAACGGATTCTGGCTGGAAGTGAAACCATTGAAGGCGGACTGTATACATCAAAGCACAGCGATACAAATGAGGTTTGCTCAGAAGATATCCAGGTATTTGAGGCACAACGGCTTCTGGAAGCAGGAAAGCTGATTCAGGTGCGAAAACATACGCGGTTTGTTCATTTTCCAAAGCACCGGCATGATTATGTGGAAATGATCTATATGTGTTCGGGAATGACACATCATCGGATCAACGGGCGCGATGTCTGGCTGCGGAAGGGAGAGCTGCTGCTTTTGAATCAGCAGGCGCAGCAGGAGATTTTCCCGGCAGGAGAAGAAGATATTGCGGTGAATTTCATTATTTTACCGGAGTTTTTTGATTACAGCCTGAAAATGATGGAGCAGGAGCCAAATGCACTGCGGGAGTTTGTGGTAAATTGTCTGCGTTATGATACCGGGGAAGCAGGATATCTGCATTTTCAGGTGGCCGATATTTTACCGATTCAGAATCTGGTGGAAAATCTGATCTGGACCATTCATAATCGTCAGGCAAATAAGCGCAGTATCAATCAGGCGACCATGGGACTTTTGTTTTTACAGCTGATGAATCATATGGATAAACTGAAGACAGATACCGGGGGGACACAGGGACTGATGATCGCAGTACTTCGATATATCGAGGAGCATTACCGGGAGGGAGAGCTGACGCAGCTGGCAGAAGAACTTCATTATGATGTACCATGGCTGTCCCGGGAAATCCGGCGCAGGTCGGGGAGAACCTATACGGAACTGGTTCAGGAAAAACGTCTGCAACAGGCGGCATACCTGCTGACTCATACATCGATGTCAGTACTGGAGATCGGACTGGCGGTAGGATATGAAAACCAGAGTTATTTCCACAGACTGTTTCAGAAACAGTATGGCAGGACTCCGAGAAAGTACAGAGTGGAGGAACACAAGGCGCTGGAAATAAAATAATGGTAGAAACTTTTTAAAGCATAAATAATCCTGGAGTATATCGGAAAAATGAACAGGCAATGTTTTTGAAAAATAAAATGTGCAAATAAGGACAGTTTTTTAAACAAACGCTGTCCTTTTTTTTGTGCCTGGATTTTTCTATAATAGGTCACAGAGTAAGAAGTACGGGTATGAGTTGCAGATGACTCCGAACATAATAGGGGATTGATGCTTGCTTGGTACCTGTGTGACAAATGATAGAATTCAGAACAAGAAGAGGAGATCAGAATGAAGTATTATCTGGCGATTGATATTGGGGCATCCAGCGGACGTCATATGATGGCACACCTCGAATCAGGAAAAATGATACTGGAAGAGATTCACCGGTTTTCCAACGGAATGAAGGAAAAGGACGGACATCTGGTGTGGGATGTGGATCAGCTTTTTACAGAAATTCTGGCAGGAATGAAAAAATGTGCAGAGATAGGCAAGATACCGGTGAGCGTGGGAATTGACACCTGGGCAGTCGATTTTGTACTGCTGGATCAGGCGGGAAATCGTCTGGGGGATGCAGTTGGATATCGTGACAGTCGTACTGCTGGCATGGATGAACTGGTATATGAGACAATTCCGGAAGCAGATCTGTATGCGCGGACCGGCATTCAGAAGCAGATTTTTAACACCATCTATCAGTTAAAGGCTGTTTGGCAGCAGCATCCGGAATATCTGGCGCAGGCGCAGACGTTTCTGATGATTCCGGACTATTTCCATTATTTGCTGTCAGGGAAAAAAGTGGTGGAATATACAAATGCATCTACTACACAGCTGGTGGATCCGGAAACCAAAAACTGGGATAAGAACCTGATGGAGTTGTTGGGCTATCCATCAGAAATTTTTCCGGAAATTGTATTGCCTGGCACAGATCTGGGAGAACTGACCACTGACATACAGGCGCAGGTGGGATATAATTGCCGGGTCGTTGTACCGGGCACGCATGATACTGCATCAGCGGTGATGGCAGTACCGGCAGCACCGCAGGAACAGGCATTGTACATCAGTTCCGGCACATGGTCTCTGCTTGGAACGGAGTTGAAGAAGGCAGATTGTTCTGTGGCTGCACAGCAGCAGAATTTCACAAATGAAGGCGGATATGATTACCGTTTCCGTTTTCTGAAAAACATCATGGGATTGTGGATGATACAGTCGGTACGAAAGGAACTGGCACCGGAGCAGTCATTTGGTGAAATCTGTGAGGCAGCGGCAAAGCAGGAAATCACATCGATCGTGGACTGTAATGCGGATCGTTTTCTGGCACCGTCTAATATGACTGCAGAAGTGCAGAAAGCCTGCCGTGAGAGCAATCAGCAGGTGCCGCAGGGGATCGCAGAGGTGGCATCTGTCATTTATCACAGTCTGGCAGAATGTTACAAAGAGGCATGCCAGGGGCTGGAAGAACTGACGGGTCAGACCTATCCGAATATCCGTATTGTTGGTGGCGGATCTAATGCAGAATATCTGAATGAGCTGACGGCAAAGGCATCCGGAAAAACCGTTTATGCCGGTCCGACAGAGGCAACAGCCATTGGAAATATCTGTGCGCAGATGATTACAGCCAAAGAATTGCGTGATCTGGATGATGCGCGTCAGTGCGTGGCAAAATCATTCCCGATTTATGAATATCTGCCGGAATAGCAGAATGACCGAAATGGAAAAAACACATAGAAAACGCAATACAAATATAGAAAGGAATAAATTATGAATCGTTACGAAAGCGCAAAAGAAGTATACGCAGCATGGGGCGTTGACACAGATGCTGTGATGGAACAGTTAAAAAATATCCCGGTATCT
>CABRZK010000184.1 GCA_902475415.1 uncultured Eubacterium sp. | reverse complement strand
CCGGAGGCGAAGCTATGCTCGCTCCGATGACGGAAATCGACCTACCGCCTTGCATCGGATTCCTGGTTCCAGCTTTTTCGCATTTAGACTGTGGCACCGTTAGACTACGCGTGCCTGAATGTTTACGAACACTGTGCCGCACGCGCAAAATATACATAACAAAAAAGATGAATCGTCTGATTGGAGGATCCTCACTTCCTCATGATAAGACTTTTCATCTTTTCTTGTATGTTTATTACTTGTGAGCATTTGTAATGCTGCAAATCTTTTGATTTGCTTGGGTATGCGCGAATCGTAACAGTAATTTTTTTACTGTGTAAATACTCGCGTGGCACAGTGTGCCAGGCAAGTTTTGTGGCATCAGTCGGTAACTGAAATGACGAAAACGGAGAATTTTTCCTCGACAAGTGATTAAGTGAACGACCGATCTTCACAAGGTTTTGCGCGAGCGAGAGCCGACCAGCTTCTATAGGAGAGCGGGAGTGAGCTGCATTCAAGTCGAACTTGTGAGACTTGGCGCGCGATTCCAGACAGTGTAAACTGTCATTTTTCTTTATGAAATCGCTGCGCATCCTCGCGGAGCGTTTATCTCAGCCCTAAGGCTGAGATGAAACCTTGCGAAGTGAGGGTAGTGAACGTCTAGCGTTTGAGGAAAGATCCTCCGTTTTCGTATTCACAACCTCCCGTTTAGCCACCAAACTTGCTTAAACAGAAATTTTGTGCTGCCGGGCATATTCGGTGGGAGGAACCCCCATTTGTTTGTGAAATACTTTGGAGAAATACAGGCTGTTTTCGAAGCCGACTGATTCGGCAATGTCGATCATGGACATTTCGTTATGTGTCAGCAGATAGCAGGCCTGCTTGATGCGGTACTCGCTCAGGTATTCTTTCGGTGACTGATTCAGGACCGCCTGAAAAGCCCGGCACAGATAACTGCGGCTTAATCCCACATAAGATGCCATATCATTTACGGTAATTGGAGAACCGTAGTTTGCTGATATATATTCGATACATTTGATAACATAACTTTCTTTTCGGCTTAATTTGTTCTTTTTTTCTGCTTCCCGCATATAAATAGCAAGAAGCATGTACAGATATCCGGCCATTTCTACAGAATTGATAAAATCATTTCCCCTTGCATTGTAAATCTGATTCATACGCTGACCGATTTCACCACTGTGGATATTGTTGTATGTCACAGGAAATGAAGGAGTGAAACGGGTGGCTTTCAGGATGGATGGAGCATCGTTTCCGGTAAATCCGATCCAGGAATATTCCCAGGGGTCTTCTTTGTCGGCATAATACCAGACTTCATGATTTGGATAAATCAGAAAGGAGTCTCCGGCTTTTAAGGTATAGAGTTTACCGTTACAGTGATAGTAGCCTTTCCCGGTCAGAATATGGTGAATCAGGTAATGGTCTTTGGTACCTGGTCCCCAGTGGTGATTTGGGTCACATTTTTGATGCCCCACATTGCAAACCGACAGGGAAAAAAGTTCATATTTGCGTATTTTGTAGGAATCCTTGTAAAAATCACTCATTTTTTTGCCCTCCGTAATAAAATCAGATTATCATAAAGTGTATGAAAAAACAACATTATTACATATTTTGCACACATTTCCATATAGGAATTTCAGAGGAAAATAAGTACAATGGAGTTAATCAGGGCGAAACAGGAATGATGGATGCTCTGGCAGGTCAACAGAAAAATAAATCATAAAGATGGAGGGGTTTGATGAAAGAGCAGTTATTAAAAGAGTTCAAAGAAAAATTTGGCAGCGAAGGTGATATTCGCAGTTATTTTGCTCCTGGAAGAGTGAATCTGATTGGTGAACATACAGATTATAACGGAGGTCATGTATTCCCGTGTGCACTTACAATTGGTACCTATGCAATTGTAAGAAAACGTGAAGATCGTAAGTTCCGTTTTTATTCAACCAACTTTGAAAGCCTTGGTGTTATTGAGGCGAGCCTTGATAATTTGAAATATGACAAGGCTTTAGACTGGACAAACTATCCACTTGGTGTTGTATGGGCATTTATTGAGAAAGGCTATCCGGTAGATTACGGTTTTGATATGCTCTTATTCGGAAATATTCCGAATGGTTCCGGACTTTCTTCTTCTGCTTCCGTAGAAGTTGTAACCGGTGTGGCCCTGCGTGATCTCTTTGGATATGATGACATTTCCATGATTGATATCGCACTGTTCGGACAGTATTCTGAGAATAATTTCAATGGCGTCAACTGTGGTATCATGGATCAGTTTGCCATCGCAATGGGTAAAAAAGACCAGGCTATTTTCCTGGATACAAGCGATCTTTCTTATACATATGCACCGATTAAGCTGGCAGATGAGAAAATTGTAATCGCATGCAGTAACAAAAAACGTGGTCTCGGGGATTCCAAGTACAATGAGCGTCGTGCAGAGTGCGAGGAAGCACTTGCAGAGCTCCAGACAAAACTGGATATCAAATCTCTTGGTGAACTTTCTGAGGAAGAGTTTGAGGCAAACAGAGATCTCATTAAGAGCGAGGTTCGTCAGCGTCGTGCAAAACATGCTGTTTACGAGAATCAGCGTACATTAAAAGCAGTTGAGGCATTAAAAGCCGGCAATCTGGATGAGTTCGGAAAACTGATGAATGCTTCTCATGTATCCCTGCGTGATGATTATGAAGTAACCGGTATCGAGCTGGATACACTGGTTGAAAACGCATGGGAGCAGGAAGGCGTAATCGGTTCCCGTATGACAGGCGCAGGTTTCGGTGGATGTACCGTAAGTATTGTAAAAACAGACTGTGTAGATAAATTTATCGAAAACGTCGGAAAAGCATATCTGGAAAAAATCGGTTATGCAGCAGATTTCTATGTGGTAGAGATCGGTGACGGCGGAAGAGTACTGGAGTAATAAGCAGAAGTAGTAATACAGCGGTTCAAAATCATGGATATGAGATCTGAAAAATTGACGAAAGCCCTGATTTTGAACTGCGATAAGTGCAGACAGAAGTCATTTTTGTCTCAGTCAGAGATTAAGCTCTGACTGAGACAAACGCTTCGCGAGAATGTGCAGTGATTCTGAGAAGAATATGTCAGCTTACGCTGACCAGAATCACGCACCAAATCTCACCTGTGTTCGATTTGATGAGGAGGAATATACGAAATGTCTGATTTATATGTGGCAAGACTGGTGCAGTATGGATTGGAATCCGGTCTGATCCCGGAGGAGGAGCGGATTTACAGTACCAACCAGATTCTTGAGGTAATGAAAAAAGACGATTATGAGGCACCGACAGCAGAAGAGGTCGGTACAGAGATTGATCTGGCAGATACATTAAATCATTTGCTGGATGAGGCACTGGAAAGTGGTGTATTAGAAGATGGAGGCATTGTTTCCAGAGATTTGTTTGATACAAAACTGATGAACTGTCTGACACCGCGTCCGGCACAGGTGATTGCAAAATTCCGTGAGGATTATGCAGAAAGTCCGAAGAAAGCAACTGATGATTATTACAAGTTCAGCGTGGCTACGAACTATATCCGCAAAGATCGTATTGCGCGGGACCGTCGCTGGAAAGTTCCGTCTGAGTATGGCGAGATCGATATCACCATCAACTTAAGCAAACCGGAGAAAGATCCGAAGGCAATCGCAGCTGCAAAACTTGCAAAACAGTCGGCTTATCCGAAGTGCCAGCTTTGTGTGGAAAATGAAGGCTACGCAGGACGCTTAAATCACCCGGCCCGTCAGAATCATCGTATCATTCCGATAACTATCAATGGCGGAAACTGGGGATTCCAGTATTCACCGTATGTATATTACAATGAGCACTGTATTGTATTTAATGGCGAGCATACACCGATGAAGATCGAGCGTGCGACCTTCCGGAAACTGTTTGATTTTGTAAAACAGTTCCCACATTATTTTCTGGGATCCAATGCGGATCTGCCAATTGTTGGCGGTTCTATCTTAAGCCATGATCATTTCCAGGGCGGACATTATACTTTTGCTATGGAAAAAGCTGAGTTTGAGAAAACAATCACAATTCCGGGCTTTGAAGATGTGGAAGCAGGAATCGTTCACTGGCCGTTATCTGTCATCCGTATCCGCAGCAATGATGATGAGAGACTGGTAGAGCTGGCTGATCATATCCTGAAAGCATGGCGTGGCTATACCGATGAAGAAGCATTTATTTTTGCGGAGACAGACGGAGAACCGCACAATACGATCACACCGATTGCCCGTATGCGTGATGGCAAATATGAGCTGGATCTGGCACTGCGCAACAATATCACCACAGAGGAATGCCCGCTGGGAGTATATCATCCGCATGCAGAACTGCATCATATCAAAAAGGAAAATATCGGTCTGATCGAGGTTATGGGACTGGCAGTATTACCGGCACGTCTGAAAAATGAGATGGATCTGCTGGCAGAGTATATTCTGGATGGACAAGATATCCGTTCCAACGAAACTATTGAGAAACATGCGGACTGGGTAGATTCTTTCCGTGATCAGTATAACTTTACAAACGAAAACGTAGAAGAAATTCTGCAGCAGGAGATCGGAAAAGTCTTTGTCAAAGTACTGGAAGATGCAGGTGTATACAAATGCACGGAAGAAGGCAGAAAAGCATTTGACAGATTTGTTGCAACTTTATAAAATGGTAACGTTCAGTTCATGAATGTTGTGTGTGGACTGTTAAAAGTCAGAATTTATTTGTATAAATCAAGGAGGAAATAAAAATGCATATTTTAGTAACAGGAGGCGCTGGTTATATCGGCAGCCATACATGTGTGGAACTTTTGAATGCAGGATATGAAGTAACTGTAGTTGATAATCTGTACAATTCCAGCAAGAAAGCACTGGATTGTGTGCAGGAGATTACAGGAAAAACACTGAAATTCTATGAAGCAGATATCCTTGACAGAGATGCCATGAATAAAATTTTTGATGAGAACAAATTTGATGCGGTTATTCATTTCGCAGGATTAAAAGCAGTTGGTGAGTCGGTTGCAAAACCAATCGAATATTATGAAAACAATATCGGTGGAACACTGGTTCTGACAGATGTTATGAGAAAACATGGCTGTAAGAACATTATCTTCAGTTCTTCTGCAACTGTATACGGAGATCCGGCTATGATCCCGATTACAGAGGAATGCCCGAAAGGAACATGTACCAACCCATATGGCTGGACAAAGAGCATGCTGG
>CABRZK010000183.1 GCA_902475415.1 uncultured Eubacterium sp. | reverse complement strand
CGCAGACGCTGGGAACCAGCCTCTGGTGCAAAGGTCAGGCTGCTTTTTCTGATATCCTGCACTTTGCTCATAACATCCAGAGAAAATGCATCAATGCGCAGAGACGGAAGGGAAATATTCACTCCTTTGTCTTTGAATTCATCGATCAGGAACGTCAGAAGTTCTTCCAGATACGTGTAGTCACTGGAACTTAAGGAACTCAGAGAAATTTCTTCATGTCCTGTATTAGTCAGCATCTGATATGCTTTCTCTTTCAGCATTTCCAGACTGCGTTCCCGGAGCGGACGGTACACCATTCCAGCCTGACAGAAACGGCATCCGCGGATACAGCCACGCTGGATTTCCAGAACGACACGATCCTGTGTAGCTTTGATAAAAGGAACCAGCGGTTTATCCGGATAGACAGATTCGGACATATTTTCCACTACCTGACGGTGAATGACAGTCGGGATGTCCTCATAAATCGGTCGGAAATCTGCAATGGTTCCATCTTCCTTGTAAGATACTTCATACAAAGAAGGTACATACAGTCCCGGTATTTTTGCGGCTGCATGTAAAAAGTCATGACGGTTATAGCTTCCATCCTCTTTCATCTGCTCATACAGATCGAAGAGATTATCATATACCGTTTCACCTTCACCGATATAGAAAATATCAAAAAAGTCGGCAATCGGTTCCGGATTATAAGCGCATGGACCGCCACCGATCACGATTGGCATATCATCGTTTCGTTCTGCTGATTTCAGAGGAATCTGCCCCAGATCAAGGATCTGAAGAATATTTGGATAGCAAAGCTCATACTGGAGTGTCATACACAGAAAGTCAAATTTTTGAATCGGATCCTGAGTTTCCAGTGCAAAGAGCGGAATATTCTGTTCTTTCATAATTTTGTGCAGATCCGGCCATGGGGAATAGACACGTTCGCAATATACGTCATCCCTCAGGTTAAACTGATGATACAGGATCTGAATACCAAGATGCGACATACCAATTTCATATACATCCGGAAAGGCAAAAGCAACACGTACTTTGACATCTGCCGGATTTTTACGAACCATATTGACCTCGTTTCCGATATAACGTGCCGGTTTATCAATGGTCAATAAAATTTCGTCTTTTAACGCAAGTTTATTATTCATTCTGTTTTTCCTATTCTTTTCTATTTCAAACTTCATCATTTTGTTTCTGCAGACAATCAGCCTGCACAATTTTCCATTCTAGCATAAGAATATAAAAAGCGTCAATATATCGGAAACGGTTTTTATCTCCGATATACTGACGCATAATATTGACATGGAAACAGATGACAGCCTTGCAGATTAACCGGCAAAAGACGCAAACAGTCATACTATGATTTTATTTATAAGTCAGGGATATTTTTACTCCACACTTTTCAGTGCATCTACCATATTGATCCGATCCAGCAGGCGATTGGTGATCAGATCCACAGCCAGCGCAAAAAGGAAGGTCATACCGCCCGCAAACAGATACGTCGTCGGATGCACGGAAACGGCAAAATATACCGAGGGCATTTTCAACACGCTGGTGAGCAGTCCACTGAAAAACCTTCCTACCGGAAGTCCGAGTAAAATACCGATCACCGTTAAAATCAATGTCTCTTTGTTGACGTAGAGATGTACTTCCTTATCAAAAAAGCCCAGTACTTTAATGGTTGCAAGTTCTCTTTCACGTTCAGAAATATTGGTGGTAGCCAGTGTAAACAGAACTACAAAAGCAAGGCCGGCGGCTAATGTTGTCACAAGGACAACCACACAGTTGATCAGACCAAAGGATTTTGCAAATTCATCCCGCATAGCCTGTACACTGCTGCAGGATACCACATCACTTTCCCTGGAAAGGGTATCTGCATAGGAAACAGAGTCTTTGCAGGAAGCAGATACATGAGCCAGGATTGCATTTGGTGCGTAATCCCCCAGCAATTTTTCATAGTAGCTCTGTCGCATATAGATGGCATTTCCGAGGTAATTATGTAAAATACCATCAACGGTAAAGGAGCATTCCTTCAGATTACTGTCCTGAATCCGCAGGGTATCACCCTCAGAAAATCCCATTACTTCCGAGAGATTCTGTGTTACAAATACCTGATCTTCATTCAAATCCTTTTCTTTCCCATCCAGTCCTTCCAGATTGATATAGTCACTGATTGAAGCATCGTCTGGAATCACATAAAAAGGAAGTGTTTCTTCCATTGTCTGGGCATCATTTCGAGCCTGAACAGTTTCCATCTGTAAGCCCAGATAGTCTGAAATCATCTCATCAGACGAAATCTGTTTTGTAAAACTATCGTAGTCATCAGCCATCACAACCGCCATCAGATCGTACCGATAAATGTGATTATACTGTTTTGGCATCAGATCTGTAACCGAATTTTTAATCGCCATACCAACAACAAGCAATGCGGTACAGCCAAGAATACCGCTGACCGTCATAATCAGCCGTTTTTTATAACGAAACAGATTGCGAAACGTTACTTTATTCAGGAAAGACAGCCGGTTCCAGAGGAAAGGCAATTTTTCCAGAAAGACCCGGGATCCTGCCTTCGGTGCTTTCGGACGCATAAGCGCTGCCGGGCAATGTCGCAGTTCACTGTGACATGCGAATACAGCTGCAAGCAGCGTACCTGCCGCAAATAACAGAATTCCGCAGATCCCATATCCTGCATGGAACAAAAACATATAAGATGGAATCTTATACATAACGTCAAATACCATGAACAGAAACTTCGGCAGCAGGATAAATCCACCGATATCTCCCAGCAACCCACCGCAAATACATGCGGATAAGGTGTAGATCAGATATTTTCCATATACATGACTATCCGAAAAACCAAGTGCTTTGTAGACACCAATCTGTCCCCGCTCCTCTTCGACCAGTCGGGTGATCGTAGTCAGACTGATCAGAATGGCAACGGAAAGGAATAAGATCGGAAAAACCGTTCCAATGGTCTCTATGGAATCCGCATCACTTTGAATCGTGGAAAAACTGCTGATGGAGCTGCGATCCTGCACATACCACTTTGTCATGTCAATGGCATCGATATCTGCCTGTGCATCATCGAGTTTCTGGTAAGCTTTGGTACGTTCTTCTTCCAGTTTCCGGACCTGTTCATCAAGTTCGGATGCCCCGGCTTCCAGTTCTTTCTGTGACTGATTCAGCTTTTCGGTATTGATCTGAATGTCCTGCTCTGCGGCAGCGAACTGTTCATTTGCAGTTTTTTCCTGTGTTTTTAACTGAGCCAGTCCCTGGTCAAGTTTCTGTCGAGCAGTATCTAATTGTGTTTCCTTTCCTTCCAGCTGCTGTTTTGCTGCCTCCAATTGTTGCTGTTGGAGCGTCAGATTTGTTTCTGCATCTGCAAACTGTCGGTCAGCTTCCTTTTTTTTCTCCTGCAGAGATGTTTCCTGTCCTTCAAGCTGCAAAAGGGTTGTCTGTATCGATTCGTACTGTACTTCCAGTTTTGTCATTCCATCCGGGATTTGCTGTAATTGTTCTTTTTGTGCTTCCAGTGCATTCCGTTGTGTCACATCATCCGGATTCTCCGGATCAAGAACAGCAATCTGTGCATCAATCATGGATACTGCATATGCGATACCTTGTCCCAGATCTTCCTGAAATTGCTGTCTGGCACTGGAATCTGTCTGACCGGATTCCACTGATGCCTGATAGGTCTGCCAGGCATCTTCCGGCCAGATGCCCTGTAATTGAGATTTCAGGGCATTTACCTGAGATAAAATCTGGTCTTTTCCATTGTCAGCCTGTCGGATTCCGGCAGAAATCTGTGCCTGAGCGTTGGAAATTTCCTGTAATGCAGTCTCTTTTTGACTGGATAAGGTCTGCGCGCCCTGTGTCAGCTCCTCCTGATGAGCAGATAATTCCGCTTTCCCTGCGTTAAGCTGCTGCTGTCCGTTTGTCACCTGCTGATAACCATCAGCGATTTTCTGATATCCCTGCTGAAATTGCTGTGATGCCAGTTGTTTTTGCTGCTTTAACTGTACAATACCATTCTGCAACTGCTGCCAGCCACTTTCCAGCTGACGTTTGCCATCGGCAAGCTCATTTTTTGCATCGGCGATCTGCTGATCTGCATCTGTAAATTTATTGTCTGCTTCTTTGCGTGCATCCTGCAGGGACTTGACAGCATCTCCGGTAATCTCATTATAACGCGCCTGTTCCCGCTTTTCTTTGATTTCCTTTTCAATCCTTTTTTTAACAGCTGCTACTTTGTCCTGATATTCCTCTGAAAAACAGGATAATTCTTCCGTCCCTGCCACGCGTAATTCAATTGCAGAATATACCTCATGATCTAATGCATCCGGCAATACATAAAAGAAGTATTTTGCCGACTGGGATGACCGAAAAGAAGCTGCGCCTTCGTTGGCAATCAGATCTGTGGCATCCTGCATGACCGCTGTAATGGTATATTCATGCTGTTTCAACGCCGTTGTATCTGCCGTGTCAGAATCGTTCTGTGCAGATAATGTAACGTTATCACCAATTGCTTTTCCAGCATCCTTACAATAATTTTCCGAAACGGCAATTTCAGAATTTTTTTGCGGCAGTTTTCCATCTAACAGACGGTGCTGATTAAATTTCTGGTCATCCAGAGAAGTGATTTCTGCTTTTTGCTGCAGGTCTCCGGCCTGAACTAAAACGGTCTCACTGTAGGTACCGTATGCTTCCTGCACACCTTTTACTGTTTTCACGGCAGTGACATCTTCATCGGTAAGTCCCAATGTGGACTGAATCCTTATATCGTACAGATTCTGTTCGTCATAATACCGGTCTGCGGAAGCGCGAAGATCCCGGCAACCGGCAGATAACCCTGCAAACATGGTAACTCCGAGAAATGTGATTAACAGAATAGAAAAGAACCTCTTTTTCTCTTTTTTAATTGTTCGAATTATATCTTTCCAATAAGCTTTCATTTGTCTGATCTACCACTCTATCTCTGCAATCGGAACAGGGTTCGGATTACTTGTTTCACTGATCACCGTGCCGTTTTTAAACTGAATCAGCCGGTCTGCCATTGGCGCCAGAGCTGAATTGTGTGTAATAATTATGACCGTGATATTTTCTTTCCGGCAGGTATCCTGCAATAATTGCAGAATTTGCTTTCCGGTGTTATAGTCCAGTGCGCCGGTCGGTTCATCGCAAAGGAGCAGCTTGGGATTTTTTGCCAGTGCGCGGGCAATGGACACT
>CABRZK010000182.1 GCA_902475415.1 uncultured Eubacterium sp. | reverse complement strand
TTGAGCTTATCTTTAATCTCCGATTCCGCTGTGCCGTCCGCCACTAAATCAACCGTATATTTCAGCCAAGGTAATTTCAGTTTTCTTGACAAACCAACCATTTTAGCCATGATAATCCTCCGTCCTCGCGATTATGAACGGAACCACCACTTCGTCAAGCGAAATCCCGCCATGCGTCATTACATTTTCACCTTTGATATCCAAAGAATCCCCTACATTGCAGATTAGATAGTCATAATCTTTGGGCAAGTAGTATTTCGGATATTCCAAAAGGCCGTATCGTTCTATCAAACTGTCTTTATTAGCAAAATCCTTCAAGACCACCATTTTGTGGCTTCTTGTTTCGACTTCAACGCCAGAGCCGGTCAATCGTCCCAGTCCTTTACAAGGCGTGTTCCCATGATCTGCTGTAATATAGACATCAAAGCCATCCTGCAACAATCTTTTGGTCAACTCAGCAAGCTTATTTTGTTTCATCAGCACCGTATCATCATTCAACATTCCAATGCGTCCCTGATATTGGGCATGAACCAATTCATCAATATCAAGAATGATGACAGCCCCACACTTTACAAACGCCGAAAAGCTTGCATCATACCCTCGTTCGTAGCCTATCTGATTGTCCTTATACCCATATTTTCTTGCGCATTCGTAAAATTCATTCTTCTCTTTACTTTGCTTCCACGGTTCAATCAGCTGACTGGGATATTTTCCACTCAGTAGGCATTGGCGAGAAATAGATGTCGTAGATGGAATCATGGCAAAGGCAGCACTTTGACGATAACAAATTCCCGCAAACGATCTTTTCAATATCGTCCAGTCAAATTCTGACATACCATCCATTACGATAATGGCAGCCTTTTCACTATGGTCATGGATATAATCCATGACACTGCTTACCATGACCGGTGATTCCAGGTTGATTTCCGAAGACAGCTTTCCAAAATTTTTCATCGCATAGGCGCAGAACGCCCGATTCAATTCCGAAGTATCAATGTCAACATTGTGTTCTGCTGCGGTTACATCAATCGTTGCTTTTTTCTCCGCAAGTTCAAACCAAGCCCTATAATCTTCAACACTTTTCGCTTGGTTTAATGCACATTCGTATAAATCTCTCAAATATAGCTCAACATTTTTCTGAGCATACATTTTGAGGCGAAGAAACATTTCCGTCTTTTTCCGTTCATGGTATTCCTCAAAATCAGTCTGATATGCCAGCGTAAGCAGTTCCAAATCCAGATTTTTGCTTTCTCGCAAAACTGCGCTATTCAACTTTGGAAATAATGACTCGAACGAAATTTCTTCCTCCCGGCATTTTTTCCGAATATCATATGGCACATAAACACCCGGCTGCACCAGAATCGCAAGCTTTTCCTCTCCATTTAGAAGGCTTGTATTATTAACCCGGAAGTTCAAATCATCAGTATACACAACAGTCCTGAAGCCATGTGCCTGAAACACCGCGCTATAATGCGCTTTTTCTTCCAGATGATCTGCATCAACGAGCATCATTTTTTTCGTATACTGTGCAGCTGTTTTTTCAAACACATAGTCTCCAAACATCTGTTACGCCTCCAATCTTGCCATCATAATTAACCTAAAATCCGGATATACCTGTGAGCCTTTCCTGTGCCGTGCTTCAATGTTTGCCTTTTCTTTTTGCAGCTTTTGCAGGCGGCTTCTCCGGATATTCTCAATCCCAATATGTTCCGCAGCCTCTTGCCTCAGCTCCAAAGCATACATATATTTCTTGAAACTCTCCTCATTCTGCTGCATCTGCTTCTCTTTTAATTCAACAAATGTGTCATAAGCAAAATCCATGCAACTTTTTTCAAGCTTAGAATAAATTTCCGCATCCACATTCGACGCAGACGAAACCCGGAGCTTGCTGTTTCCATCGAGGAAAACATCCATAATACGCTTTCCTGCCATCGGTCGCAATACCATTGCGCTGTTGACAAATATCGGCAAAATCCGCTTTCCGCTCTCTTTTTCAGAGATAGACAGCTCCCAAAGCATAAAATAGCCTTCCTCATTGGGGAAGTTGTCAATCTGGATGGACATAAGCGGTGCCGTCCGATCCTGCACCAACTCCGTCTTCAAATGCTGTGTGATTTCTTCATCTGCAATGCTGATGCGGTCAATCAAACGCGGGTCATGCCCCTGCCAGCACTCATAATAGGTCAGCATTGTGCGGAGCGCACTGTCTACATCGAAATTCGACTCTGTTCCGACAAGTTTTGTCAAGTCTTTCTCTTCTCGGATCACATCTTTATATTTCTGCGCATTCGTAAGCTGCTGCTTCATCTCTGCCTCAACTGGGTACAGATTCTTCTCTACCTGTGAAGCATGACCAATGGAGCGCATATATACATCCGTAAAGTCACATTCTGCTACTTCGCTGTCCAGAACATCCGAATACTTATCAACGCCCATCTCTTTCAGAATAACGGACAGTTTTTCTTCCAGCACTTCACGAACACGGTTTTCTACTGTTTCCCCAACAATGAAGTTATAAATATGTACATCTCTCTGCTGACCAATACGATCAACACGACCACACCGCTGCTCGATTTTCATTGGGTTCCACGGAAGGTCATAGTTGATGATAATATTGGCAAACTGCAAGTTCAGACCTTCGCCACCGGCATCTGTCGAAATAAAAATACTGGTACTGGCCTTAAACTCCTGCATGGCAGCATTTCGCTCGTCAATGCTCATGCCACCGTTTAGAATCGTTACCGTATATCCTCTATTCACAAGCAGCTCCTGCAAATAAGTCTGCGTAGCAACAAATTCTGTAAAAATAATGACCTTCTGTGTACGATCCTCGCTCAGAATAGCATCAATCTCATTCAACAGCGGCTCTACTTTTGCATCCTGATTCTGGAACTGTGCTTGTTTTGCAAGAGAGATGATCTGCTTCAGCTCCTCGATTTCCAACTCCATATCCAGAGAAATCGCTTCAAGAGCATCCTCAACACCATCCTCGATGTTCAGTTCGTCCAAGTCCTCTTCCCTTAAATTACCAACGCAGGTGCGCTGCTCCAGAAGAACATTTAATCTGCGCTCCAGGCTCTGTCGAATGGCCGCCGTACTGCTCGTCACCATGCGCTGCATGATAATCAACAGGAAGATCAAGCACATATTTTTCTTGCGATTGCGCAGTGCTTTGTTATAGGTCTTTGCGACATAGGAGCTGACCATCTCATACAGTTCCCGCTGCAAATTATTGCGTTCGTCCCATGAAATCGTCACAAGATGCGTGATACGGTTCTTGAACAGCAGATTACCATTATTGTCAATGGCCTCGCGCTTTTCCGTGCGGATCAGGAATGGAGCAACCTGTTCTCGGACAATAGATTTGGCATTCGGGAAAGCATCCGCATCCAGCAAACGAATCAGACGCAAAAACGGCTCCGTTTTGCCATTATGCGGTGTTGCCGACAACAGCAGCAGATACGGACTTGCCTGTGCAAGCAGATTGCCCAGCTTGTA
Organism: uncultured Eubacterium sp.; assembly: GCA_902475415.1. Lineage (GTDB taxonomy): Bacteria > Bacillota > Clostridia > Lachnospirales > Lachnospiraceae > Eubacterium_I. The sequence goes on along the minus strand of CABRZK010000182.1, from coordinate 1,720 downwards.
GCGAGCCACTTCGCCGGAGGAACCTGCCACACGATGTGCCTCATCTATGATGATCAGATCCCATCCGCTGTTGATGATGGAATAGATTCGTTCCTCATTGTACTTTTCAACCTTTTCCTCGCTCCAACCGGCGTGTTTTTCAATCGGCTTGATAGAATCCATCGGGGAAATCACCTGATCGAACTGACCATACACATCATCATTATCCGTCAGGCGGCGAATCGTATCATAATCGGAAGGTAAAATCACTTGAAATTTCTCATGGAACTTTTCCTGCATCTCGCTTGCCCACTGGGTCACCAGACCGGTCGGACACACAACGAGAATCCTACTGACAAGACCACGGCTCTTCAATTCACGGATGATCATTCCAGCTTCAATCGTCTTACCAAGACCAACTTCATCTGCCAGAATATAGCGAATGTTATTGGTCTCCATTGCGCGGTTCAACACATGAAGCTGGTGCGGCAAGGGAATAATTCCGCTGGCAAGAGAAGAAAGAAAGCCACCGGCAGTTTCGTTTTTGATTTTAGAGAGCAGCGTAACATAGCGCAGATAATTTTCATCGTACTGCATGGAACTGCCCGTTGAGCTAAGCTGTTCCTCATTTGCCTTATACACCCGACCGGTTGCCGGGTTGAAAACCTTATAGGAAGTATAGCCCCATGCTTCGATCTTCTCCAAAACCTGCACATTTGCTTTTTCTATTGTATCAAAAACGAAATCACCTGTTGCGTGCATTACATCATTTCCTCTTTTCTACTGCTTTCCATTCAATATCGCCTGTTGTGTTGCTCGAAGTCCAGTACTTTCCACGGATAGTTTTATTATCACCTTCAAGTACCATTCTGCATGTACCATGTTGAATCGGATTACTCTTCTGCGTTTCAGCAGACGGATTGGTCATATAGGTGTAGTACAAAACATCTTGTCCGAATTCACTCACAATCGCTGCTGTAATCGTGACACTTGAATTTATATCCGTGTTAGTCTTTATATCAATCCCCAACCATGTCTGTTTAATCTGAATACCGATTGGTTTTTCGCCTGCTGTTCCCTTAAATGTATAACGAATAGTTCCGCTGTATTGTTTTTTCAAAACTGGAGGCCGATTCCAAGGAATAATTCGCCACGCCCATTTTTCATAAATATAAAAGATAAGCGTCACCACAGTTACAGCATAACTAACGTTAGATGTATAGTCTCCAAATTCCTGCGGCTTCTTAATTAAGCAACAAATTGCAAATGTGAGAGCAGCCATGATTATTCCTGGTTTTATAAGTTTTTGTATCCGTTCGTTCATTCGCTGCCATCTCCTTACTCATACTCGTAAAAAGAAGCCAACTGCTCTATGAAGTTACAAAGATTCGTATAGTCACTCGGTTTCGGACATAACTCTTTTATTCCATTTGCTTCTTTGTATCCCCAAAAATCATTCTTTCGATTTTGTAATGTTGCAATCAGCTGACTGAATGCAAACACTTTGCGGTAAGCTCCACAGTATTTAAGATACCAGGAATCCTCAATATTCCAAAGCAACGATTCAAGCATAAACGAACTGACATTTTTTGCCGCACTGCTGTATGCTGTAATATAGCTATCCTCCATTAGATAGCGCATTTTCTTCATAATGCGCACCATTTTCTTATAATGATGGTTCGTATCGCTATTTTTCTTCCGACCGTTTGCAATATGCTGCTCTGGGTAATTGATGATCATG
>CABRZK010000181.1 GCA_902475415.1 uncultured Eubacterium sp. | reverse complement strand
TGCTGGAGGCTATTTCCTGTGGTGCGGTATTTATGGGAGCCAATACCTATATTGGAAATGCGCCGAACTTTATGGTGAAATCGATTGCAGAAGAAAATAGTATCCGTATGCCATCCTTCTTTGGATATATGACCTGGTCATTGCGATTCCTGATCCCGGTATTTATCGTGGATATGTTGATCTTCTTCTTGTAAAAAGAAGAAAATGATATAAAATAAGATTAAATAAGAAAAACGTGAGAGTGCGTGATTGCATTCTCGCGTTTTTGTTTTTTTCCCTGGAAGTGAGAAAAAGATATCGTACCAATATAAAAGTCTGTCAGAAAACAGTCGGCGAACAGAAGAAATATTGCGAAAAAAGCACTGAGAATAGTGACAAATCAATACATAGTAAAAAAGTATGAAAAAATCAGAAAAAATATTGACATCATTATGGTAAAGTGCTACTATGTCAAAAAGAAAATAACACAAGACAAAATCAAAGAGCAAAAGGAGTACCTTTATGGCACTGCTTTACAGAGAGTCGGTGATGGTGAGATTCCGACAGGTAAGTATAAAGGGAATGGATTTGTGAGATGCAAAGCGAACACAGATATCAAGTACAGTGATTTTGAAAACGCTGTACCTGCAAGTAGCGGATGCCGTGTCCTCACGTTACAGGGGAAAGATATCGAAGAGATTCCGTATCGGATAGAGGTTGTGCAAAGTGACAGGAAACGTTGGAAAAGCACAATAAATAAAGGGTGGCACCACGAAACGTATATTCGTCCCTGGCTGTGAAAATCACAGTCAGGGGCTTTTTTGTTTTACAGGAAATTCCTCCAAATTTATGTATAAAACGCAAACCTTTTATTATCCGCGGAAAGAGCAAGAGGATAGAAAGGAAGAATCAAAGTATGAAACGAGTATTGAGGGTGTATAAAAAGACCGTAAGCATCGTAAACGAAACAGCAATCGGCATGTATCAGAATCTGGTAGGAGATAAAGTAGGTTTTTTGCTGGAAAGCTATGATAAAAACTATGACCGCTATACGTTTATGGGAGCAGAACCGCAAGAGCTGATTTCCTCGGAAGGGCAGTTACTTGTAATCACACGAAGAGATGGCGGCAGGGAAGTACGAAAAGGCAATCCACTGGAACTTCTAAAGGAATATTACAGCGAATTTGAAATCAGAAACGATCATGCAGAGTTGAATTTTTCGGGAGGTTTGGTGGGACAGCTTGGTTACGATTTTATTCGCTACACAGAAATTCTTCCTGACAACAATCCGGATGAGATTGGCATCGAAACGATTCAGATGATGCTGATGACAAAATTTCTCATGATCGATCATGTGGCAGAGACAATGACAGCGGTCATACTGGAAAGTGACGATGAAGAGGGCAAAAGCAAAGCGCTGTCCGAGGCAGATGAGATGATCCATATTGCGAGAGCAAACAGAGGTCAGGCCAGTGCTTTTCAGTTCCAGCGTGACGGTAAGATTATCCATCAGTCCGATAGCCTGGATGAATACAGCAAAAAAGTAGAAAAAATCAAACATTACATCCGGGAAGGTCATATTTTCCAGACGGTATTATCCCAGAGATGGACACTGGAAACGAAACAGACGGGATTTGATCTGTATCGGGAACTGCGGGAGCTGAATCCTTCTCCGTATCTGTATTATTTTAATTTTGGTTCTTTTGAGGTGATCGGAAGTTCACCGGAAATGATCGTAAAACAGCAGGGCAAACGTGTTTATACCTGTCCGATTGCAGGAACGAGACCAAGGGGCAAAACAAAAGAAGAAGACAAACGTCTGACAGAAGAATTGCTGGCAGATGAGAAAGAGAAAGCAGAACATGTCATGCTGGTAGATCTGGCCAGAAACGATATGGGACGCGTCAGTGAATTTGGCAGTGTGAAAGTGACAGATTTTATGAAAATCCAGTATTACTCCCATGTGATGCATATCGTGTCATTGGTTGAGGGTAGAAAAAAAGGAAACTATCATCCTTTTGATCTGGTAGCTTCGTTCCTGCCGGCGGGAACCTTAAGTGGAGCACCAAAAATCCGGGCTATGGAGATCATTGATGAACTGGAAAGTGTCCGCAGAGGATTATACGGCGGAGCAACCGGATATGTGGATTTTTCCGGTGATATGGATTTCTGCATCACCATCCGGACGATGATTAAAAAAGGCGAAAAAGTATATCTGCAGGCCGGTGCCGGAATCGTGGCCGATTCCGTTCCGGAGAAAGAATATCAGGAGTGTTGCAACAAAGCCATGGCACTGGCAAAAACACTGGTAGCGGAGGAAGTATTATGATTTTACTGATCGATAATTATGATTCATTTACATACAATTTATATCAATATATGGGAATTTTCCGGGAAGATATCGAAGTCGTACGAAACGACAAGATTACCATCGAAGAGATTCGCCAGATGGCACCGGAGAAAATCGTGTTGTCACCGGGACCAAAAAGTCCGAAAGAAGCGGGTATCTGCCTGAATGTGGTAAAAGAGTTTTATGATAAAATCCCGCTTCTTGGCATTTGCCTGGGACACCAGACCATCGGAGAGGCACTGGGCGGTACCGTTACTTATGCAAAGCAGTTGTATCATGGCAAACAGTCCCTGATTCATCACACCGGAACCGGAATTTTTGATGGAATCGAATCCCCGATTCATGTGGCCAGATATCATTCTCTGGCGGTATCGGCAGAAGATCTGCCGGATTGTCTGGAAGTGCTTGCCACCACAGAAGATGGCGAGATCATGGCAATGCAGCACAAAAACTATCCGGTGATCGGTTTACAGTTCCATCCGGAATCCGTTTACACCGAACATGGAAAACGAATGATGGAAAATTTCCTGACTATGTGAGAGTTTTGGAAAAATAGCATGCGAAAGTAATGTGCCATATCGCAAATGACATTTTGAAATCAGAAGAGATGCAAAGTGAAAATGACAGATATACAGATTGTTGAGGTATAAAAAGATGATATTAGATAAAATTGTAGCGGATAAACAAATCCGCCTGGTAGAACATAAATCCTGTATTTCACCAGCGAAGATGCGGGAACTGGCAGAAAGCTGCGAGGCACATCTGGCCAGTTTTTATGAAAACCTTGCAAAACCGGGGATTTCTATTATCGGGGAATTCAAAAAAGCATCCCCGAGCCTTGGAAACATCTCCAGTCAGATTGATCTGACAAAACGGATTGACGAATACAATGCATCGGTAGATTGTATTTCCTGCCTGACAGAGGAAGACCATTTTCTGGGAAATGTGGATTATCTGAAAGAAATCCGTGTCATTTCGCCTCTTCCGATTCTGCGGAAAGATTTTATGATCGATGAGTATCAGTTTTATGAGGCAAAAGTGATCGGAGCCAATGCAATCTTGCTGATCACCGGAATTCTGGATGATGTGCAGATGCATGATTTCTACCAGCTGACCACAGAACTTGGTCTGGATGCCTTATTCGAAGCACATACAGAAGAACAGATGGATCGTGCATTAAACTGCGGAGCAAAAATCGTCGGTGTCAACAACCGGGATCTCAGAGATTTTACCATTAAGCTGGATACAACCAGAAGGTTAAGTAAACTGGTGCCGGATGACCGCGTTTTTGTGGCAGAGAGCGGAATTGTATCCGATGACGATGTCAGATATTTAAAAGAATGCCGTGTGGATGCCTTCCTGATCGGAAGAGCCTTCATGGAATCTGCAAATCCGCAGGAACTGGCAAAACACTGGAAGGCACTGTGAAAACAGGATTTGCGATAGAAAATGACAGTTCATATGGGAAATGTGAAAAAACATACGAAAATTACGACGGGATATAGTAATAAAATGACAAAAGTAAAAATATGTGGACTTAGCCGGTCGGAAGACATAGAGGCGGTAAATCGTTACGGAGCTGACTACGCCGGATTTGTCTTTTTTGAAAAAAGCAAACGAAATGTCAGTTGTGCACAGGCAGAAAAATTATTGAAACAATTAAGACAAAATACGAACATCCAGTCTGTGGCAGTCTGTGTCAGTCCGGATATGGAAAAAATCAGGCAATTGCAGAATATGGGATTCGACCTGATTCAGATACATGGAACCATTCCAACGGATTGTCTGTCCGATGGAGGACTGGCACTCTGGCAGGCAGTAAATATCGCAAAAGAACAAATTTTTCACACAAATAGAAAAACTTCCAGACAGAAGAATCACAATGAAAGTATCCTGGGAGGTCGAGCGTTACAGTCCCTAGATAAGCCAACAATCACTACAAAGCTGGGGATGACAGAAACATCATTTCTGCAGGCACCAAACATCAAAGGTTACGTCGTAGATGCGGCAGAATACGGTTCGGGAAAAACCTTTGGCTGGGAAAATGAAAATTTTGTAGCAGATTTTTTAAACGATATCAAAATAACATTACAGAATCGTCAGTTTATCTTAGCCGGGGGCTTAAATACAGAAAATGTACAGACGGGAATCCGGCTGTTTCATCCGGATGTGGTGGATGTCAGCAGCGGAGTAGAATGTGACGGAGTCAAAGATGCAGCTTTGATCCGGGAATTTATCAGAAAGGTAAGAGAATCATGAAGAACAAACATACATATTATGGAGAATTTGGCGGACAGTATGTGTCCGAATCATTAATGAATACACTGGAGGAACTGGATGACGCATTCGAAGCGGCTATCAAAGATCCGGAATTTATCGAGCAGTATCATTATTATTTAAAGCAGTATGTGGGCCGTGAGACGCCGTTATACTATGCAGAACGTCTCAGCGAAAAATATGGCACCAAAATCTATCTGAAACGCGAAGACCTGAATCACACTGGTGCACACAAAATCAACAACGTCATTGGTCAGATTCTTCTGGCAAAACGTATGGGTAAGAAAAAAGTCATCGCAGAGACCGGTGCTGGTCAGCATGGTGTGGCAACCGCTACGGGAGCAGCACTTTTTGATATGGAATGTACCGTATATATGGGAAAAGAAGATATTGAACGTCAGGCATTGAATGTGATGCGTATGGAGATGTTGGGAGCCAAAGTAGTCAGTGTGGAATCTGGAAGTAATACCCTGAAGGATGCCACCAACGAGGCAATCCGCACCTGGGCAAAAACAGCAGAAGATACCTTTTATGTCATCGGTTCCGCAGTAGGCCCGTATCCATACCCGAAAATGGTGAAAGAATTCCAGCGTGTGATCAGTAAAGAGGCCAAACAGCAGCATTATGAAGCAGAAGAAAAATTGCCGGATGTGGTTATGGCATGCGTGGGCGGTGGTTCCAATTCCATCGGTATGTTTGCGGAATTTATCGATGAACCAAATGTACAGCTTATCGGTGTGGAAGCAGCCGGT
>CABRZK010000180.1 GCA_902475415.1 uncultured Eubacterium sp. | reverse complement strand
AGGCACAAATCAATGTTCTGAAAACCCTTGTTTATTATATAAAATATTTTGTCAAATGATATTTTTCATCTGGAAAATCACTCAGCGTAAACGGTTTTCCAGTCCGTTTCTTTCCTATACCTTTGTTTTCTGCTCTCCCGCTCTTATTACAAACAGGTATTCAGAAATTCCCTGACTCTACGGTCATACCCCGCTCTGTCCTTCTCGCAGGACTCCGCATGTTCTGCTCCCGGAACCAGCCACAGTTCTTTTGGTGCCTGACAGGCCGCATACATCATCTCGCTGTGTCTGCACCGGATAAAGGTATCATCTTTTCCATGAATAAATAACACTGGTGTATGCTTATTTTTTGCAAAAGAATCTATCGGACGAATCTGGTCCAGGCGGAAACCATGCAACAGCAGGCTTACCCAGGAAGCCAGATGAGTCACTGGTTTTGGCAGATGAAGCAGCTGTCCACACAGTTCTTCTGCCAATATCGAAAAATCTGCAAAACCGCAATCAGCCACAAGAAAATCGATATCCGTCCGTTCCCCCAGTGCAATCACACTGCTTGCGCAGCCCAGGCTTTCCCCATGCAGTCCGATCACCGCATCCGGATGCTTTTTTCGGAAATAATCATAGACATCCACCACATCCTGTCCTTCATGATACCCCATAGAGCAATACGTTGACTGATTGTTTCCATGATGTCTGAGATCATACAGATATACATGATAGCCCAATGCATGAAAAATATTGGCATACTTGACGGAGCCGTCACTCGTATATGTATATCCATGTGTAATGATCACATAACGGTTGGAAGATTCCTCTGCCGGAACAAACATCCCATGCAACAGATAGCCATCCCGGCAGGTAATGTCCAATGGTTCTTTCGTATAGCTGTCGAAGTCTCCCCAATTTCCCTGTGCACGCTGTTTATTCTCTGCCGCTTCATGAGAATACCTCTTTGGGTGCGTCACATACAGATACGGTCCCACAGAAAGAGCCAGAAAAATCAATACAATCACGATTAGAATGATAATCATCAACAATTTCATCATACGCCTCTTATTCTTTCGAAAAATGTCACAAAAAGCCCTCTCATACCTGTGTTTTTTCAAACACACGCCAGTCTGACTTTCTATCATAACAGTTACCGCAGACATAAAATCTCCGCAATTTCTTCCGGCTGTTCCTGAAACTCTCCTTTCGCCCATTCCCGGTACATATTGTAAATGGCACCCGCATAGGCGCTGATTTTCAGGACACCTTCTCTTGTATCATTCCCCTGCCGGGTAATCCATTTGTCAATCAGATATTCTGTGATTTTAGCCAGAAAAAGATCCCCCATTCCACATGAAATCAATGTATCAATGAATGTATGATGTTGAAAAAAGAACCGAAAACAATGCGTCATATATGTTTTCCCATAAAATACCTGCTCTGCATTTTGCAGTACCATATCCATGTCTTCTTTTTGATATTGCTCCACAACCACGTTCAATTGTTCTGTCAGAATTTCTTCTACCGAATTATAATTTCGGTAAAAAGACATTCTGGACACATTTGCCTCCTGCGTGATATCAGAAACACGAATTGCAGAAATTGACTTTTCCTTCAGTAATTTAAGCAGTGCTTTGTACATTTCATTTTTTACATGCACATTTGCCGGACTGATTCTCCTGTTCATAAAACTATTTTCCTTCTTTTACATCCACACCATAAACTCTGTTTTCTCTCTATCATCAGTGACATGTAACCCACAAACAATTTCCACGTTCCATGGACACAGGACTGTATGATCAGAAATGTCTCAACATCCATTCGTCCTGTGACACATCAGTTCTGTCATCTTCATTCAGAATCTCATGTCTGTCATTTTCATACAGCTTATACTCCACCTCTTTGATGCCACAATTCTGATACTGCGATACTACTTTTAAAACACCTTCCCCGTAGTTTCCCACCGGATCTTCTTTTCCTGCAATAAAAAACATTGGCAGATCTTTTGGTATTTTCTGATAGTTTTCTTCCTTCTGGATATATTTCAATACACCAAACAGCGTCTGATATCCATTAACCGTAAATGGGAAAGTGCAGTATTTATCCTTATTGTATTTTTCCACATTGGCTTCATTTCTGGATAACCAGTCATTTTCTGTCTTTGCATCCGGAATCTTCTTATTATAGCTGCTGAAGGCCAGTTTTTTCAAAAACGGAGAACGGTAATGCTCACCTTTTGACCGCTCCGTCATACCCGCTACCAGTCCACCAATAGCAAGCACGCTGCCTGGTGTATAGCCGGTACCGCAGATAATGGCTCCGGTGAGTTCATCTCCATAAGTCATGCAGTATCTACGTGCCATGAAGGATCCCATGCTGTGTCCAAACAGAAAATACGGCAATTCCTCACCATAGTTTTTTTTGGCATATTTGGTCACTTCATGCAGATCATCCACAACCGTTTTGCTCTTTTCTGCCCCAATATATCCCAGTTCTTTATCGTTTTTCGCTGTATGACCATGTCCCAGATGATCATTTCCAATTACGAGAATGCCCCTTTCATTCAGGTATTCAGCAAATTCTTCATACCGTTCGATGTACTCGATCATTCCATGAGAGATCTGAACAATCGCCTTTATTTCCTGATCCGGCTCCCATGCAATTACATGCAACGTGTTTTTTCCATTTGTTGATGCTACACAGTCAATACTTTTTTTCATGTCTGCCTCCTCCTCCAAAAGCAACTCATTCAAAAATTTGCGATGCTGGTACAGTCATCGTTTTTTCCTTCTTTAACCAGGAAGCCTGTGCTATTCTGTACCCGCCAGTTAATGTTACATTTTGTAACACTATTATAAAATAAAAATATCTCTTTTGCAAATCATTTTATATATTATTTTAACAAATTTTAATTGTTTTTTTCTTTTTTCTTATGCAAGATAACTATATTTATTGCTTATTTACCATACAGGTTGTAAAATAAAAACAAATCAACCAGTACTCTCCGGTTTCTTCATCCGACAAAGTTTCCGGAAGTATCTCATATTCTGCCGGAGGGCTCAGTTTCATCCGGTCTAAACGAAAGGATTGAAGTTATGAAAAAAGAAGATACTTATCGAAAACGAAATCTGCTGACTTTTCCGCTGGGAACCGTTGGCAGAGATGCTGTCTACACGCTGATCAACAGTTATCTGCTGACTTTCGTGCTGTTTACCCATTCACTGACCGCTGCGCACCTGACAGCGATTACCGGAATTATGATCGGTGCCCGGGTGTTTGATGCTTTTAATGACCCGATCATGGGAAATATCATTGAACGCACCCGTACAAAATACGGTAAATTCAAACCCTGGCTTGTAGCTGGGGTCCTCTCTACTTCGGTGGTCATCTATCTGATGTTTAACGTACAGCTACAGGGCTGGAAATTCGTTCTCTTTTTCGGCATTATGTATTTCGCCTTCAGTATTACCTACACAATGAATGACATTTCCTACTGGGGCATGATTCCGGCACTTTCTTCGGATGCAAACGCACGAAACCAATTTACATCCAGAGCCACACTGTTTGCCGGCATCGGCAACACCGCAGCTCTGATCCTGATTCCGCTGTTTACCACCGGAAAAAATACCATCGGTGGAAATGCCGCATTTGCCTATGGCCGGATTGCCCTTGTCATAGCCATCGCAGCACCTCTGTTTTTAAGTATTACGATTTTCGGAACCAGAGAACATCGTGACAGTGCCAACACGCCGTTGACCGAAAAATTCAGTTTTAAAGCACTCGTTCGAACCATCATCCACAACGACCAGCTTGTCTGGGTTGCCGTCATCTTCCTGATTCAGCAGGTCGGCAACGGTATCATCGTCGGTGGCATCGGTTCCACCTACATTTATTCCATTTACGGATATGAAGGCGGTCTGTATTCCCTGTTTACCACGGTCGGCATGTCCGTCACTGCTTTGCTGATGCTCTTTTATCCGGTGATTTCCAGACACATTCACCGCAAAAAACTGATGGGGTATATGGCAGTCATTGCCACCATCGGTTACATCATGATCTTCGCCTCCGGATTTATGGCCGGCACCGGCACTTTCCGTTTCCTGCTGCTGACTATCGGCTACATGCTTTGTAATTTCGGTCAGTACTGCTATTACCTGATCATGATGATCTCCATTATGAATACGGTGGAATACAATGAATATAAATTTGGTACCCGCGATGAGGGAATCATTACTTCCCTGCGCCCCTTTATCACCAAACTGGGCAGTGCGATCATTGTTGCCGTGACATCCGCAAGTTACATTATCCTTGGCGTCACAGATTATACCAACCAGATTTCCGATCTGGAGCAGCAATGTAACCAGAATCTTATCACAGAAGCAGTCAAACTGGAAAAGATCAAAGATGTATTATCCCATGTAACTTCCAGACAATCCATGGGACTTCTCATCTTTATGTCCATCATTCCATGTATTCTGATGCTGATTTCCTACGTGCTGTATAAGAAAAAATATAAATTAGACGAAGAAGAATACGATCGCATCTGTAAGGAACTGGGCAGAACTGAATAAGCCGGCAGGTAACTTACTTTCATACGATTACTGCCATACATATGAAAAATCTTATACCGTATATCTGGAACTTCTCGAAATTTTCTACCCAATAAAAAAGGGGTATAAAAAACTCCCCTAACAGAAAATCGCCCAGACCGTGAGGTCTGAGCGATTTTTGGTATAATGAATTTATGCTACTAAATCAAAATACTAATGATAATTATACAACTCGTCTTTTTATTATATATGTGCGTACCATCAAGTTTTCCGACAACCGGTTCATACTGATCCAAATTATTTTATTCCGTCATCCCGGAAGGACTTTTATTTTTCTTTCCACCAGACAATCTCTCCGGCTTCTTCTGTTTTTCTCAGATCAATCAGACGCTGATTTTCCGACCCCCGAAACTGCAGACTGATGTTTTTCTTATCTTTCATAAATTCTCCGTCCACCAGTACATCCACACAGGAAAGCACAGCATCCGTCACTTCACAACGCGCACGTCCCGTTCCGTTTTCCTGTCCGGTCAGTTCCTCATAGACATAGCCACTGTACGCCCAGATTGTTTTTTTCGGAAGTTCACGGCGTACCCTCTGTAAAAACGGAAGCAATACATACTGATGCTCCGGTTCAAAAGGCTCTCCCCCAAGCAAGGTCAGTCCCGCCACATAGCCCGGTCTCAACGCCTCCATCAGTTCTTCTTCCACTTCCTTCGTAAATGGCTGTCCGTAAGTAAAACTCCATGTTTCCGGCTGAAAACACTCCTCGCAGTGATGAGTGCATCCGGATACAAATAAGGTCACACGTACCCCCGGGCCATCCGCGA
>CABRZK010000179.1 GCA_902475415.1 uncultured Eubacterium sp. | reverse complement strand
AGGCGCTGGAAAATTCCTGTAACGATGCGTTGATGCAGATGTCCTATGCAATTGGTCCGGCGAATTTCAGCCGTTATCAGCAGATATTTAACTTTGGCTTGAAAACGAACATCGATCTTCCGGGTGAGGCGCGTACGGATTCCCTGATTTATTCCGAGGATCAGCTGAGTACGATCAACCTGGCGACAAACTCATTCGGACAAAGTTATAATGTCACAATGATTCAGCTACTGACAGGCTATTGTTCCCTGATCAATGGTGGCAAGTATTATCAGCCTCACATGGTATGCAAGATTGAGGATGAAAATGGAAATACCGTGCAGAATATTGAACCAACTCTGATTAAAGAAACAGTTTCTGAGGAGACATCGGCAACGATTCGGCAGTATCTGCAGGGAGTTATTGTAAATGGTTCCGGTAAGAAAGCGAAAGTAGACGGTTATTCTATGGGTGGAAAGACCGGTACAGCGCAGAAATTACCGCGTTCAGCCAGAAAATATCTGGTTTCTTTTATTGGATCGGTACCTGCAGAAAATCCGCAGGTTGCGATATATGTAGTAGTAGATGAGGCTAATTCTGCCGATCAGGCACATAGTTACTATGCCCAGAGTATTGCCAGAGAAATTCTGAAAGAAGCTCTGCCATATATGGGAATTTACCCGGATGAAGAAAAGACCGGAGTGAATGAGGGCGTTGGTATTACCGGCGAAGGTACACAGGTAGAACAGACCACAGAATCTATGGACAGTGAAGTGCCGACACAGGCGCCACAGAGTACAGAAGAAGGAAACGGAGGACAGTAACAGCATCTGAGCAACCTGCTGTGCCCGAGAGGCCAGACCGGAAAAACTGGCATTGAAAAGCTCATAGAAACCGGCAATGCATAATACAATGTAAAAAATGGATTCTGTGGGACTTTGTATGAAACGGTTGCTGACATTTCAGAAAAAGAAGATAGTCTCGCTGATGCTGATCATTATCGTACTGATGTGTGCACAATGTGGCCGGCTGGTATATCTCATGATTTTTCGGTCAGAATATTATGAAGAAAAAGCGCAAAACCTGCATGAGCGGGAACGCAGCATTAAAGCTGCAAGAGGAAGAATTGTAGACCGTAATGGCGTTGTGCTGGCAGATAATCAGTCAGTCTGTACCATTTCTGTGATTCACAGCCAACTGACAGATCCGGAGTATGTCATTGAGGTTTTATGCAGAGAACTTGATCTGTCGGAGAAAATCGTACGCAAACGTGTGGAAAAAATCAGTTCCATCGAAAGAATTCGAACGAATGTACCAAAAGAAACCGGGGATATTATTCTTTCCTACGATCTGGATGGTGTAAAAGTAGATGCAGATTATCGCAGGTATTATCCGTATGATACACTTGCTTCGAAAGTGGTTGGCTTTACCGGAGGAGATAATCAGGGAATTCTTGGACTGGAAGTAAAATATGATAAATGGCTTTCGGGGACAGATGGAAAAATCCTGACACAGACAAATGCTTTCGGAGAAGAACTGGAGGCAGAAGGAGAGCGCAGGGAAGAACCGGTAAGTGGAAATCAGCTGACAATCAGTCTGGATTATACATTACAGAACTATTGTGAACAGGCGGCACAGAAGGTGCGGAAAGAAAAAATGGCAGACAGTGTTTCGGTGATACTGATGAATCCGCAAAATGGAGAGATTCTGTCCATGGTAAATGAACCGGAATATAATTTGAACGATCCTTTTGAACTGGATACAGACGCTGCGATTTCTGATGAAAACAGGCAGGAACTTCTGAATCAGATGTGGAGAAATGCATGTATCAATGATACCTATGAACCAGGGTCTACGTTTAAAATCATTACGACAGCTGCCGCGTTGGAACAGCGGGTGGTGACAGTGAATGACCAGTTTTACTGTCCGGGATATAAGATTGTGGAAGATCGAAGAATCCGATGCCATAAAACAACAGGACATGGAGCAGAAACGTTTACCCAGGGAATTATGAATTCCTGTAATCCGGTGTTTATTGAACTGGGGTTACGTCTTGGCGCAGATCACTTTTATCATTATTTTGAGCAGTTTGGTCTGATGGAAAAAACAGGCATTGATCTGCCGGGAGAAGCTGCAACCATTATGCATCAGAAGGATAAAATCGGTCTGGTGGAGCTGGCAACGATTTCATTTGGACAGTCATTTCAGATTACGCCGATTCAGCTTATCACAACAGCATCCTCGCTGGTGAATGGTGGAAGGCGTGTTGTGCCACATTTTGGGATTTCTGTGCAGAATGCAGATGGAGAGACAATTCATACATTTACTTATGAGACCGCCGGTCAGATTGTAAGTGAATCGACATCAAAAACACTCTGTGAACTTCTGGAAAAAGTGGTTTCTGAAGGCACAGGAAAAAGAGCGGCAGTGGAAGGTTACTCTGTGGCAGGAAAAACAGCAACATCGCAGACGCTTCCAAGAAGTGAACACAAATACATTGCATCGTATCTGGGATTTGCACCAGCCGCGGATCCTCAGGTGATCGGACTGGTGGTAATAGACAATCCTCAGGGAATCTATTATGGCGGAACCGTTGCGGCACCTGTGCTGAAGGAAATTTTTGAAAATGCGCTTCCGTATCTTGGAATAGAAAAGATGGAAAATGTACCGATAAGGGAAGCAGGACAGAACTGAAAATTAGCAGATTTTCAGAGTTGCCAAAAAAATAGAAAAGACGTATGATACTACTTAGGCTAAAAAAAACATACAATCGGCATTGGGAGATGTCGAAGTAAGAAGAGGTGTGAAAATGACATATCAGGTAATTATTCCGGTATTGCTGGCATTTGCAATTTCAGCGATATTAGGACCGGTAGTGATTCCGTTTTTACGGAAATTGAAAATTGGAAATACAGAGAGGGAGGAACTGGAATCTCATCAGAAGAAAAATGGTACACCGACGATGGGAGGAATCATGATTCTGATCGCAGTGGTAATTACTTCCCTGTTTTATGTGAAAGGATATCCGAAGATTATTCCAATTCTGTTTGTGACAGTAGGATTTGGAATTATCGGATTTTTAGATGATTATCTTAAAGTTGTATTGCGCAGATCTGACGGATTACTCGCATGGCAGAAAATGATATGTGAGATAGTGGTGACAGCTGTATTCGCAGTATATCTTGTAAAAAGTGATGTTTCACTGTCTATGCTGATTCCATTTAGCAGTGGACGTTATTTGGAGCTTGGATGGCTTGCGGTTCCAATTCTGTTTTTTGCGGTAATTGGTACAGTCAACGGAGTCAACTTTACAGACGGACTGGATGGTCTGGCTTCCAGTGTTACCATTCTGGTGGCAACATTCTTTTCTGTAGTTGCTGTTGGAACAGGCGCCGGTATTGCACCGGTGACCTGCGCGGTTGTGGGAGCATTACTTGGATTTTTGCTGTTCAATGTATATCCGGCCAGTGTATTTATGGGAGATACAGGATCCCTTGCACTTGGCGGCTTTGTGGCAGCAACGGCTTATATGATGCAGATGCCGATTTTTATACTGATCGTTGGACTGATTTACTGGATCGAGATTTTATCTGTCATGATCCAGGTCGTATATTTTAAAAAGACCGGCGGAAAAAGATTCTTCCGCATGGCACCGATTCATCATCATTTTGAGCTCGGTGGCTGGTCTGAGACCCGAGTGGTCGCAGTATTTTCAATTGTTACAGCAATCCTTTGTCTGATTGCATATATTGGTATTGCGTAGTTAGATTGCAGAAACGGATAAAAAGATCTGTTTCGCGGAGAGATTTGTAAAAATCTCAGATATAGTTTGGAGAGAAAACAATCTGGAGGAATGTGTCAATGGAATTCACAGGGAAAAAAGTACTGGTATTCGGAACAGGTATCAGTGGCGTAGCGGCAGCAAAATTATTGCTCGGTGCCGGAGCAGAAGTTATTTTATTTGATGGTAATGAAAAGCTGGATAAAGCGCATGTACTGGAAAATTTTGAAACAGGAAAGATGCCAAAGCTGTATGTGGGAGAACTGCCACAGGAAGTAGAAAAAGAACTGAATCTGATAGTATTAAGTCCTGGTGTACCGGTTGACCTTCCGATGGTGATTCGATGGAAAGAGGCAGGTATTCCTGTCTGGGGTGAGATTGAACTTGCTTATCGCTTCAAAAAAGGAGATGTGCTTGCAATTACAGGCACAAATGGAAAGACAACGACCACAGCACTTCTTGGTGAGATCATGAAGACTGCTTTTCCACATGTGCATGTGGTAGGAAATATCGGTATTCCGTATACCGGCGTGGTAGCAGAAGATGTTGAGGATACGGTAACGGTGGCTGAAATCAGCAGCTTTCAGCTTGAGACAATTGATACGTTCTGTCCGCAGGTATCAGCAATTCTGAATATTACACCGGATCATCTGAACCGCCACCATACAATGGAAAATTATATTGCGGCAAAACTGAGCATTGCGAAAAACCAGGGACCGGAGCAGACCTGTGTATTAAATTATGAGGACGAAGTGCTCAGAGAGCGTGCCAAAGAATTATCTGCACACATTGTATTTTTCAGCAGTCTCAGACAGCTGGAAGAAGGTATTTATCTGGATGGAGATAAGATTGTTTATGCACATGACGGACAGAAAGAGGAAGTGATTTCTACAGATGAGCTGAATATTCTGGGACGTCATAATCATGAAAATGCCATGGCAGCGGCTGCAATGGCTTTGAATTACGGAGTTTCAATGGAACATATCCGCGAAGCATTGCGTACGTTTCAGGCAGTTGAGCACAGAATTGAATATGTAACAGAAAAGAGAGGCGTACGTTTTTATAATGATTCCAAGGGAACCAATCCGGATGCAGCAATTAAGGGCATTCAGGCAATGGATCGTCCGACCTGTCTGATCGGTGGTGGATATGACAAACAGTCTGAATATACAGAATGGATCAACAGTTTTGACGGAAAAGTAAAGAAACTGGTGCTGATCGGTCAGACCAGAGAAAAAATTGCACAGGCTGCAGAAGCCTGCGGGTTCCACGACTATGTATTTGCAGACAGTCTGCAGGAAGCGGTAGATATCTGTTATGAGAATGCACAGAATGGAGATGCTGTGTTACTTTCTCCGGCATGTGCAAGCTGGGGAATGTTCCCGAATTATGAAGTTCGTGGCAAAATGTTCAAAGAAATGGTTCATGCATTAAAGGAGTAATTGTAGATGAGTAACCGCAGAAACCGTACAAAAACGGCCAGCGTTGAAAGAAGAAAGGCAGATGCCGGAACAACAAAATATTTTGATTACAGTCTGCTCTTTATCATCATCTTTCTGGTGGGATTTGGCCTCGTGATGCTTTATAGCGTCAGTGCCTATGAAGGACAGG
>CABRZK010000178.1 GCA_902475415.1 uncultured Eubacterium sp. | reverse complement strand
TATATCATTGATGCCGGAGATGTAGTAACTGCCTCCATTCCGGAAGCACAGTCTATTGCGATCGAGGCAGAAAATATTCCACTGGATATTTTGTACGAAGATGCAGATGTACTGATCGTAAACAAACCAAAAGGAATGGTGGTTCATCCGTCTGCCGGTCATTACAGTGGGACTTTAGTCAACGCCATTATGTATCACTGTGCAGACAGTCTGTCCGGGATTAACGGCGAGATACGCCCGGGTATTGTCCACAGAATCGATATGGACACAACAGGCGCTCTGATCGTCTGTAAAAATGATGCTGCGCATACGGATATTGCGGAGCAGATCAAAGAGCATACGGTAACACGCAGATATCGTGGAATTGTATGTGGCGTGGTCAAAGAAGATGAGGGTACCATTGAAGGTGCCATCGGTCGTCATCCCACACAGCGTAAGAAAATGGCGATCAATGAGAAAAACGGAAAACCGGCGATTACCCACTATAAAGTACTTCAGCGTTTTGCAAAGTATACATACATGGAATTTCAGCTGGAAACCGGACGTACCCATCAGATTCGTGTCCACATGGCCAGTATCGGACATCCCCTTTTGGGCGATGAGCTTTATGGTAATCCAAAGAATCTTGCAATGAAAGGCTTACAGGGACAGACGTTACATGCAATGATCATCGGTTTTATACACCCAAAGATACATGAATATATGGAATTTGAGGCTCCATTACCGGAATATTTTGAAAACTTACTGCAGAAACTTTCAAAGTGACTGTCAGTGAGTATCTGATAAATAGAAGGATTGTTATACAGGCAGGAAAGATATGTTCCAATCAGTTTTTTTATTTAAAAAAAGCGCCTGACGGATATGAAAGATACAAAAAGTGCGTGTAAAAACAATCTGTTACATCTGAATTTTCAGACAAAAAAAGGTTTTCCGTTGAGATTTTGGTGAAAATGTAGTATACTGTAACCAGTAAGTGAAGGAAAGGGGGATTTCCTATATGAGAAATCTTGTAATTGCAATTGGCCGTGAATTTAGCAGCGGTGGAAAAGAAATCGGACAGAAACTGGCTGAACGGTTGAATATAAAATGTTATGACAGTGAGTTACTTGCATTTGCAGCAAAAAACAGTGGTTTTTGCGAAGAAATTTTACAGAAAAATGATGAGAAACCAACAAACAGTTTTCTGTACTCCCTGGTTATGGATACATACTCCATGAGTGGATACACATCAGCACCGTTCGTTGATATGCCTTTAAATCATAAAGTATTTCTGGCACAGTTTGAGGCGATTAAGAAATTGGCTGCACAGGAATCCTGTGTTATCGTAGGCAGATGTGCAGATTATGTGCTGGCAGATGATCCAAAATGTTTCAGTGTGTTCATCCATGCAGATATGGATTTCAGAATTCAGAGAATTAAAGATTCCAATGATCAGGAGGGTCATCAGAAGTTCAAAGATGATAACAAGATTATTGATTTCCTGAATAAAACAGATAAGAAACGTGCAAATTACTATAATTATTACTCCAGCAAAAAGTGGGGCGATGCGCGCAGCTATGATCTGACAATCAACAGTTCAATTCTTGGAATTGACAAGACGGTGGATATGATCATTGAATATCTGAAAATCCGTTATCCGGAAGAAAATATCTAAGATGATAAAAAGTGCTTTCCGTAGCAGAAGAGCTTACGGAAGGCACTTTTTGATTTTTTAGGAAATTATTCAAAATTTTACAGGAAATAAAAGTACTTCATGAAAACGATGCGCAGCTTCACAGGCGGAACAAAAGTATTATTTATGCTGATTTCGCCATTCTCTTGGAGAAACTCCATAGATATTTTTGAAAGCCCGGGAAAAATGCAGCTGATTTTCATAGCCGACTGCAGAACCGATATCTGCAATGGACATGGAAGTCAGTTTCAGCAATTCGGCTGCTTTTACCATACGGTAATTCATCAGAAATTCCTGTGGGGAGCGCCCGGTACTTTTTTTAAATATTTTTCCCAGATAGCTGCGGTTGATGCCACAGACTGCAGCCACATCTTCAATGGAAATATTGTTCTGAAAATTCTGTTCGATATAATTAATCGCTTCTTTGATATAATAATCACTCATCTTACTGCTGGACACCAGTTGCGTGGAATGTGCAGACTGAATCAGATAATCCAGAAACAGATACAAATGCCCGATCAGATGAAAGGGTGATTCCTCGGCATGATGGCAGATGTAGGAGAGTTCTTCTGCCATTTTGTCCCGTTGCTCCTTCGCGTGAGGATGATAGACAGGATGATTTTTCGAAAGATCCGTCACACTCAGAGCCTCGGTAATGCGAAGCCCGTCAAATTCTACCCAGATATACTCCCATGGAACATTGGAATCAGCGATATAAGTATTTACCTGTCCCGGAAAAATCATAAATCCCTGCCCGCTGCGAATCTGATAGGTCTGAGTGACACCTTTACTGTCATCAGCCATCAATGTTCCGGTTCCGGAACGTACATAATGAAACAGATAATGATTGCGGGCTGCCGGACCAAAGGAATGTCCGGGAGCACATTTCTCATAGCCATACTGGTAAAGGCTCAGATCAATAAAATTTTCATTTGGAAAAATATGGAATAACAGGTCAGACATTTTCAATCCCTCCATAGATTCTAATTTAAATCGGAATTTTTTGCTTTAAAGAATCCGAACGTGTATAAACATCAAAAAGCAGGTGATGGCAATCGTGCAGGAAAAGCAGGTGTGTTTTCCTCTGCTTCCGGTTTGATGCAACAATAAAAATATACCATTTTGCGACCTACCTGCTGATTATACCATATAATACCGCATATTGGTATAAAAAATGAAAAATACTGATATTCTGGGTCGCATTTTGAGATGTTACAATCATCTTATCAAAGAAAAACATATAGTTTCAAGAATTTCTGAATCAAAATGCTGACTGGAAGAACGGAAAAACGGAAACTTTTGAAGCTGGAAAAATGAGAAAGGGAGCAGGAAATATGGCGAAAAAGAAACTGATCTATTGCCTGACGGGTATCCTTCTGGCAGGAAGTTGTCTGACAGGACTGACCGGGTGTGGGAAACAAGCTGCGTCCACCGGAAAAACAGAAATTGAAATCGTATCTTACAAAAAAGAAGCGGTAGATACCTTCAATGAGATTGCAGACAAGTTTAATGAGACACATGATGATATTCATCTGACAATTGATTCCCCGAATGAGGCGATGACAATCTTAAAGACACGTTTTATCAGGGAAGATTATCCGGATATTGTCGTAATCGGTGGAGATATGGACTATTCCAATTTTCTGGATGCTGATCTGTTTGCGGATATCTCAGATCTGGATGTACTGAGTGAGACAAAATCATCCTATCTGAATATGGACAAACAGCTGGAATTCATTCCAAAGGATGGAACGTATGCACTTCCCTATGTGGCAAACGCAGCCGGAATCCTGTACAACAAGGATATGTTTGAAGAACATGGCTGGAAAACCCCACAGACCTGGAGTGAATTTACAGCATTATGTGATCAGATTCAGCGTGAAGGAATTCAGCCGTTATATTTCGGCTTTAAGGACACCTGGACCTGTCTGGCACCGTGGAATGCACTGGCTGTCAGCCTTGCAGATCCAAATCTGTGCAGCCAGGTAAGCAATGGAACAGCAACTTTTACCGAAGGCTATAATGAAACAGCTGAGAAAATGAAAGCACTGCTTGCTTACGGAGAGACGAATCCGACGGCGTACAGTTACAATGATGCATGTACCGCATTTGCCCGGGAGCAGTCAGCTATGTATACCATCGGAAGTTATGCGATTCCGCAGATCAAATCAGTAAATCCGGATATGAATATCGGAACCTTTGTATTCCCGGCAAATGAAACGGAAGAAGATAACGTACTCAATTCCGGTATTGATGTGCAGTTCTGTCTGATGAATGCATGTGAGAACAAAGAAGCTGCGTATGAAGTGTTACGGTTCCTGTATGAGGATGACACGATTCAGACCTATCTGGACGAGCAGGGCGGTATTGCCTGCAAACAGGGTGATTTCCCGTTATCTTCGGAAATCGAGGGTGTACGTCCTTATATCGAAGCGGACCGCATGGCAGATTTCCAGGATCATCACTATCCAAGTGAGATGAGTGTGGATGCCATGATCCAGACCTACCTTCTGGATAACAGTGAGAATGCAAAAGAAACCTTTTTAAATAAGTTTGACAAAGACTGGGAGCGTTACAACAGAGACCTGATCTGGAAAGTACAGCAGTATCAGGAAAATCAGTAATCATCGGAGGAAACAAAATGAAATCAAAAATGACAAATCGAAATAAAATTTTGGATTATCGCAATTCTGGTCATCGCATTGTTTTTTACCTTTAATACACTTCCAATGATCAAAGGTGTAATCTACAGTTTTACCAATTATAAAGGCTATGGTTCCTATGATGTGGTAGGATGGCGCAACTACGTGGATCTGTTTTCGGATGCAAGAGTTGGAAAAAGTTATCTCTTCACCTTTAAATATGCTATCTGTGGAACCATTCTGGTCAATGTATTAAGTCTTGTGATGGCACTTGGATTAAACAGCAATATCAGAGGAAAAAGCGCACTGCGCGGCATTTACTTTGTACCGAATATCCTGGGCGGACTGGTCATCGGATATATTTTCAGCTTTATTTTTACTTACATTCTTCCGGCAATCGGAACCGCATGCCACATTCCATTTCTGGAAAACAGTATTCTGGCCAGCGAGAAATATGCCTGGATCGCAGTACTGATCGTTGGTGTATGGCAGGCAGTTGCCATGAATACCATTATTTACATATCCGGATTACAGACTGTTCCGGAAGATGTATACGAGGCAAGTAAACTGGATGGTGCCAATAAATGGACGGAGTTCTGGAAAATCACATTCCCTCTGATCATGCCGTTTGTATCCATCAATCTGGTACTCAGTACAAAGAACTTCCTGATGGTATTCGATCAGATCGTATCTTTGACACAGGGTGGACCGGCACAGAGTACGGAATCCATTTCCTATCTGATCTACAAAAATGGTATGTCCGGCGGACAGTTCGGATTCCAGAGTGCCAATGCAGTGTTGTTTTTCATCGTGATCGTAGCAATTTCCATCTTCCAGTTACGATTCACCAATAAAAAGGAGGAACAGTTATAATGGATAAAGGACGTAAAACAAATAAAGTCTTAACCGTACTTTTAATAATTGGAACAGTTACTGTATTTTTCCCGTTATATATGGCAGTTATCATTGCCTTTAAGAAACCGAGTGAAATGACCAATGATGTGGCAGGCGCTTTATCATTCCCGAAGACCTGGAGTTTTGCAAACTTTTCGGAAGCCA
>CABRZK010000177.1 GCA_902475415.1 uncultured Eubacterium sp. | reverse complement strand
CCAGACTGTCTGCTTTTATTCATATCTTCAAATATACTCTGTTCTTTTCAATTTTAACAAGAACAGCGGTTTTTAAATGCAGTTCTTTATTCTACCGTTACTGATTTAGCAAGGTTTCTTGGTTTGTCTACATCCAGACCTTTTGCGACGCTGACATAATATCCCAACAGCTGCAGCGGAATAATAGCCAGACTGGTTGCAAAATGAGGATCTGTCTTTGGCACATAAACAGAGAAGTCTGCTGTGTCTTCGATACCATAATTGCCATATGTAGTCAGTCCCATCAGATAAGCACCACGGCTCTTTACCTCTACCATGTTACTGATGGTTTTCTCATAGAGATCACTCTGGGTCAGGACACCCACAACCAGTGTATTGTCCTCGATCAGACTGATGGTTCCATGTTTCAGTTCACCTGCTGCATAAGCTTCAGAATGAATGTAGCTGATCTCTTTCATTTTCAGACTGCCTTCCAAACTGATGGCATAGTCCAGACCGCGGCCAAGGAAAAACATATCTTTGGCATTGGCATATTTACTTGCAAACCACTGAATACGCTCTTTGTCATCCAGAATTTTCTGGATTTTTGCCGGAAGTGCATTTAATTCCGCGATCATATCGGCACATGCTTCTTCGCTGAGTAATCCACGAATCTGAGCAAGACGCATTGCAAACAGATACATTGCAATCAGCTGTGTGCTGTACGCTTTTGTCGTTGCCACAGAAATCTCCGGTCCTGCATAAGTATATAAAGTATAATCACTTTCACGGGCAATGCTGGAACCTACTACATTCACAATGCCCAATACAGATACACCTTTTTCTTTCGCCAGACGCAATGCTGCCAGACTGTCTGCAGTTTCTCCTGACTGGGAAATGATCACAACCAGGGAATTTTTAACCAGGATTGGATTACGATAACGGAATTCCGATGCAATATCAATCTCAACCGGTACCTGTGTCATATCCTCCAGCACGTATTTTGCAGCCATTGCCACATGGTAAGCAGATCCACATCCTACAATGTAAATACGCTCAATTCCTGCCAGATCTTCGTCTGTCAGTCCGATTTCAGAGAAATCTACGGTATCACCATTGACATAAGCACCGACGGTATCCTGCACTGCTTTTGGCTGCTCATGGATCTCTTTCAGCATAAAATGCTCATATCCGCCTTTTTCAGCTGCCTCAGCATCCCATTTAATCTCAACCATTTCCTTTTCAATCTCTTCTTCATCTGTATTAAAGAAATGGATTTCATCTTTTGTCAGCTCGGCAATTTCCATATTGCCAATGTAATACACATTACGTGTCTGATCCAAAATTGCCGGTACATCAGAAGCAATCAGGGAGCCACTCTCATTTTTACCAATGATCAGCGGACTGTCCTTTCTTGCTGCAAAGATTTTTCCCGGATAGTCTTTGAACATTACACCAAAGGCATAAGATCCTCTGATGTGAAGCATTGCTGTTGCGATTGCTGTCAGCGGTGATGCTGTCTTTTTATAATAATGATCAATCAGTTTTACAGCAACTTCTGTATCTGTCTCGGAATAAAAAGTATAGCCGCGACGTACTAATTTTTCTTTTAATTCCTGGAAGTTCTCAATGATACCATTATGTACCAGAACGACATTTTTTCCTTCTGAGCAATGCGGATGCGCATTATTTTCAGACGGTTCTCCATGTGTCGCCCAGCGGGTATGACCAATACCACAGGTTCCTTTTACAGAATGTCCTTCGTCTGTCTTTTCAATCAATGTACGAAGACGTCCTTTTGCTTTTACGATCTCGATATTTCCCGTTTCTTCATCACGTACAGAAATACCTGCCGAATCATATCCACGGTACTCCAGTTTTGCAAGACCTGCAAGCAAAATTGGGGCTGCCTGCTGTTCTCCAATATAACCTACAATTCCACACATATATTGATAATCTCCTTATCCATCTTATTTCTTAGTTTCTAAACATTACGTTTCATCATAACACATTACTGCTTCTCTTGCAATATTTCCATTGCTTTTTGAATCTGATTATCATAATCCACGCTGTAAGAAGCATCTTCCGGACCGGTAAATTCATAATCAAGTTCCACATCAGGTGTAATACCGATTCCCTGGATACACGTACCATTTGGCGTAAAATACCGACTGGTTGTCAGCTTAAATGCGCTGCCATCCTTCAATGAGAGGATTGACTGCACAACACCTTTTCCATATGTGGTCGTGCCGATGATCGTACCGGCTTCCCGATCCTGAATTGCCCCGGCAAAAATTTCTGACGCGCTTGCACTGTATCCATTTACCAGCACAGCTAATGGGAGGTTCAGGGACTTGTCATCGGCAGAGGAATAATCCACACGTTTTCCATTTCTGTCCTCTGTATAAACCAGTAACCCCTTTGGCAAAATATCATCCAGCATATCGCACACAGAGGTCAGCATACCACCCGGATTCGAACGCAGATCTACGATCAGTGCCGTCATTTTCTGATCATTCAGTGTCTTTAAAGCATCTTCAAATTGCTCCGTCGTATGTTCGGTAAATTCTGTCACCTGTATGTAACCGATATGATTTTCCAGCATCTGGCTTGTTACTGTTGGAAGCACCAGATTCTTTCTGGCAATATCAAATTCCAGATTCTCTGCTTCACCGGAACGTGCAATGACCAGGTGTACCTTCGTATCTTCTTCTCCACGAATATGAGTGATAAACTCTGTCAGATCCATGGAAGAGGCATCATACGAATCTGCTGATACAATTACATCGCCTTCCTTCAATCCGCTTTCCTGCGCCGGAGATCCGTCGTATACATGCATGATCGTAACGGTCTTGGTCTCTGCATCCTGCTGAAGGCTTGCGCCTATTCCGCAATAGGTTCCTGACACATTCGATTCAAAAAGCTGCTTTGCTTCCTCGGCTGTATAATATTGTGAATACACATCCAGATTGTCAAATAATCCTGCATACAATCCTTCCTGTAATTTTTCTGTATCCAAGTCTTCATAATAATTTGCCTGAATATATTTTGCCAGGGAACGAATCTTACCCTGTGTATTTCTGTCCAGTAACTGGCCGCCTCCGGAAAGTCCGCCCATACCGGATGTCATAACAAACAATGCCGCACAGATAGCCGCCATCACAACCGCACCTGCTGCAAACCCTTTTCCAAATCCACTTTTTTTCTTTTTTGTTTTCTTTTTTTCCGCCGGTGTGATATCGGCATCAGTAGCAGAAGTATGTTCCTCGTCTGCTGTCATTTTTTCCTGTTCTTCCTGATTCATGCTCTACTGCTCCTTTTACAGATAATTCCCCGGATCTACATATTTTCCATTTAACTGAACACCAAAATGCAGATGCGGACCGGTTGCAACACCGGTACTTCCCACTTTTGCAATGGTAGCACCACGACTGACACTCTGTCCTCTTGATACAAGGATGGAAGAACAGTGTTCATATACTGTAAATAATCCTCCACCATGACTTACAATCACATAATATCCAAGTACATTACTATATCCGGTAGTTGTAACCACACCATCTGCCGCTGCCACGATTGCTGCTCCCGAGGCAGCACCAATATCATATCCCTGATGATAGGTGGATGCGCCTGCTGTCGGAGAAGTTCTATATCCAAATCCACTGGTGATTCTGTGACTGGATGGACATGGCCAGGTAAATACACCACCTGAATAGGAAGTGTCCGTTTTCACATTGGAACTTCCTGCACCAGTACCCTGATCTGAACTGTCAGCCTTTTGATTGTCAGAAGTATTGCCACTCGCTGCCTCCTGTTGTTTTTTCAGTTCTTCCTGCTGTCTGCGTTCTTCCTCTGCCTTTCTGGCAGCCTCTTCTGCAGCCAGCATCTCCTGAATCAGCTGATTTTCGGCCTCTATGCTCTGCTCATATTGCTGTGCGTTCTGCTCAGCCTCCGTTAATCCCTGCTGAATACCGGAAAGCTGCTGCTCTTTTTCCTGCATCAGAAGGTCGACAGCCTGTTTTTCCTCTGTCAGCTGTCCCTGTAATGTTTCCAGATCCGCTTTATCCTGACGGATTGTCTCTTCTGCATTCTGGATTTCTACCTGCATCTGCTGATATTCGTCCAGTTTCTCCCTGTCATATTTCATCAGGGAAGCCATATAATCCACCTGCTTGAGCATTTCCGCAAAGCTTCCGGATTCCAGCAATGCCTCAAGATAGCTCATTCCAGAGTTCTGATACAGATAACGTATGCGTACTTTCATACTTTCATACTGCTCTGCTTCATTTTTTTCTGCTTCAGCAAGTTGCGCCTGTGTATCTTCCAGTTCTTTATTTTTCTGCTCTGTCTGTTGCTTCAGGTCATCCATTTTATCTGAGATAGCAACCAGTTTTTCATCCAGTTCCCGGATAGCATCTTCTGTATCGCCTTTTTCACCCTGCAACTGTTCAATCAGACTCTGCGCTTCTTTCAGATCATTCTCCAGCTGGCTCTTGCGTTCCCGGACTGCAGAAATACTCCCGGAAGCAGCAGAAGCGCCGGCGCTTTCTGCTGATGTCGCAAAAAGTGCCGCCGCCAATATCAATACTGTGATTTGCCTGATACGTTTCTTCATCATCAAATCTCCCTGTAAAACTTTTTCTGCTGTTTCTTATATATCATTCTGATATGTCACATTTCACATACGCTCATTTATAAAACAACCGTTTCTGCCTTATACGTTAATGTGTTTGTGAACCGTTGCACGGCTTCCGATATAGCCAATACCGATACCAAGAATCAGACCAACCGGAACCAGAATCTGGAATACAGTCTGTACTGGAAGGAAGGTCAGAAGGTTATTCAGAAAACCAAATCTGTTTGCCACATAGGTAATAATTTTTCCATACATAGCATATAAAATACAAAGCGGAATAATGGCTCCAATTGCACCGATAAGAATACCTTCTACAATAAATGGTGCTCGTACAAAGAAATCTGTCGCACCGATCATTTTCATGATACCGATTTCTTCCTTACGGACTGCAATACCGGTACGGACGGTATTACTGATCAGGAAGATTGCAACACAGATCAGGATCACAATGATCACTGCTGATACAATACTTACCAGTCTGTTAAAATCTGTCAGCGTATTGGCGACCATCTCCGACTGACGTACTTTGCTGACATGTTCCTGTCCCTCCAGGTAAGATACCAGACTGCTCTGGTGTGAAATATCCTGCATATAAATCTCGTAGTTTGCCTTATCAGACAGTGGGTTGTCAGAGCCAAAACTTGCTGCTGCTTCTTCATTTCCATCAAAATACTCTAATTTATACTCTTCCCATGCCTCATCTGCGGATATATAGTTAAAGCTTGATACTTCCGGTCGCATAGCTATCTTCTCACCGATTTCATCAATCTGATCCTGTGTGGTTCCCTCATCAAAAAATACTGTAATTGCCACAC
>CABRZK010000176.1 GCA_902475415.1 uncultured Eubacterium sp. | reverse complement strand
CTCTTCTGTGAGACTGGTTTCTTGATAAAACTGTTGGAAAGCCTCCTTGATTCGTTCCACAGGATTTACGAAATCGAGAATGTAAGTATCCTCTTTGCCGGGATAGATTCTGTTTACACGGCTGAGTGTCTGTACTGCTTTAACATCACGCAATTCCTTGTCGATAATCATTGTATGCAGAAGCGGCTCGTCAAAGCCTGTCTGATACTTTTCGGCAACAATCAGAATATTTCCTTCGTCATGGAATACAGCGGCGGTTTGACTTTCTTTTACTCGATTGCCGTTGCGGTCTACATTCATGCTCGTTTCAGTATATTCGATGCCATTAGGGTCATCTGGATCCTTAAGACTGCCACTGAATGCAATCATGATTTCAACATCATCATAGTTGTTTGCTTCAAGATAATGCTTGATTTCATGATAATAGCGAACTGCTGCAAGTCTGGATGCGGTAACAACCATCATTTTTCCTTGACCCTGGATTTTCTTTTTTGTCACATCACGGAAGGTTTCAACAATAATTGCTGCCTTTTGTCTGAGGTTG
This sequence comes from uncultured Eubacterium sp., assembly GCA_902475415.1. GTDB lineage: Bacteria > Bacillota > Clostridia > Lachnospirales > Lachnospiraceae > Eubacterium_I. Next base: position 4,908 of record CABRZK010000176.1, on the reverse strand, counting down.
TGTGGATGCAACTCCTCGTATCTTCGGATAGTGCGTACAGCTTTAGAGGTTGGAACTTCCGGGTTGTCCGGAACACTCTTAGCTAACTTATAGCACATTTTGTAAGTGGTATAGTTGGCAAGCACATCAAGAATAAATCCTTCCTCGATTGCCTGTCGCATAGAGTAAATATGGAATGGATGGAAAGAGCCATCCGGCTGCGGTTCTCCAAAAATCTCCAGAGTTTTCCCCTTTGGTGTAGCAGTGAAAGCAAAAAAACTCATATTCTGATGCTTGCCTTGACTGAGCATTTCTTGTACAAGAGGGTCATTCTTTTCAATTTCTTCAACAGCCTTTTCTTCCAGTTCGGCATATTCCTGCAGAGCATCACTGACATCTGCGAGAGCGGCTTTTAACTTCAATGCACTTTGACCTGTCTGGCTGCTGTGTGCCTCATCAACGATAACCGCATAATGCTTACCCACAGAAGAATGAACCTCATCATAAATGACCGGGAACTTCTGCAATGTGGAAATAATAATTCTTTTTCCATCATTTATAGCATCTCTTAAGTCTCCGGAATTTTTCTTTTCATCGATTGTTACAACACTACCGAGTGTGTGGTCGAAACCGGACACCGTAGCCTGTAACTGCTGGTCAAGAACTCGGCGGTCGGTAACGATAATAACGCTATCGAAAATAGGATTGTTATTTTCATCGTGCAGGCTTGCCATACGGTATGCTGTCCATGCGATGGAGTTGGATTTTCCTGAACCTGCACTGTGCTGAATCAAATAGTTGTGGCCAGCACCGTTTTCACGGACATGGGATACCAGTTTTCTTACAACATCTAACTGATGATAACGAGGGAAAATGACCTTTGATGATACTGTGGTTTTTGTTGAACCATCCGGCATGATTTTCTTCTTCTCGGAACGCTCGTAGCTGATGAATTTTTGCAGGATATCTAACAGCTTATCTTTCTGGAGAACGTTCTCCCAGAAGTAGCTTGTAACATACTTTCCATCTTCGGTAGTAGGGTTACCTGCACCACCATCCTTGCCCGCACCATTGCTGCCTTGGTTAAAAGGCAGGAATACGGTTTCTGCTCCGTTAAGCTGCGTGGTCATATATACATTGTAAAGGTCGCAGGCAAAATAAGCCAGAACACGCTTGTTGAATCCGAAAGCATATTCTTTTGGATTCCGATTGTATTCCCACTGACGCATGGCATCATCAACGGACTGCCCGGTAAGCTGATTCTTTAATTCAATGGCTACAACCGGGATACCATTTACAGCCAACATCATATCGATGCTGTTCCTATTTGCCTCAGTGTAATGCCACTGGCGGATGCACTGGCAGACATTCTGTCTGTAATGCTCGTTAGCCAGTTCGTTGAGTTCAGATTCCGGCTTGAAATAACAAATACGGAAGTTAATGCCACGGTGCTTGAAGCCGTGACGCATGACGGAAATCAAGCCATCCTGTGTGACAGCGTTTTCAAACGCTTTATAGAACTGTCGGATAGGACTTATGGTACACATACGCTCAAAGCGTCTCCATGCCATTGGCTGAGTAGCCTGCACAAAGTTGGTGAGCGTGATGATATCAAGAGCCATTCCACGGCTGTCTTCACTGCAGTATCCGGCATCTGTTGCCTTTGTCCAGCCACCCTCATCGGAAATCAGGTAGCTTTCAATATGTTCTTCAAAATGCTTTTCACTTTCGTCCATCTTCTGAAAAGCACTGTTGTATGCTTCCATACGGTCTACAAACTTTTTATCCTCGGACATATTTACACCACCTTTCTCTTTCCTGTGACAACCTCATAGATGAGGGATTTTTTATAGTCGGTTAAGTCGTTGATAATAGATTCTTTATCAGAAATCATAGCATCTATGTTTTCTGTTTTCTTGCTTAAATAATTGGTGATTAGAATTTGCTCGGAAATAGGGGGGAGAACAACGCGCAGATCTTTAACTTCACTGTAATTCAAACCCTGACGAACACCTGAACCCATTCCGTAAAATCCCTTTTTTGTATCAAAAGCGTGTAGCAAATAATACAAGTATGGTGAAACCTCACTATTTATTGGGCGCAACACTGTATACGCAGAGGTAATGATACCCTGCTCCGATGCCAATCCTACTCTGAGGCTTGTGTGGTCATTTTGTAAGTCAGTAAGCCTAAGAACAATATCTCCTTGTTGAATAATGTTATAACCATTAAATGACTCTGGCAGCAATCCGCCTCTGGCATTGATATCTCTACGCTTGATTTTTCCGTAGCTTAAGGAAAGAAGATTCTCTTCTTGCATATTGCTATTTTTGTTTTTCACTTGCGATACTAATTGGTATAAAGTATGCACTTCCCATGTGGACGGAATATCGCCTATCCAATCAATTCCACTATTTTTGGTTTCAACATTTGAGACCTTTTGATACAGCCTCAAAGATGAGTGAAGTTTTCCATGCTTTATATTCTTCAATGCTGTCTTTTGCCTCAGCAATTATGCTATCAATTTTCGCACATTGGCTGTCCAAATAGACCGCAATGGCAGATTGTTCACTAAATGGTGGAACGGGTATTACAATCCTTTTCATTTCTTGCCAGCGAGTTGTCCATAAATCATCAACTATTCCATGTCCCCATTTGTAAAATTCATCGGCAAATGGAACAGTGTGGAACAACCAATTATAGTAGCCGGGATGCATTTTACCCTTGGGCTTCAAGACGGTGTTTATTAACGAAACAGAGCCATCATATTCGGAAATTCCACAAGAACCACGTCTATCTGAGCGACTATTGATTGCAAAATCACCTTTTCGTACAAGTTTTCTGTTATCGCCATTGTCTGTTTTTGCGGCAGAATCCAATCGGGGTACTATCCCATTCATTGTAACAGATAGAGGAGGATAGTCCTTGTCACTAACTTTTTCATTCCTCAACTCATAGAAAGCAGATATAGTGGTTAATGACCAAGTTTTCGGGATTACTCCAAGCCACGGTATTTTTGAATCATCAATTGCAATGTTAGACATATTACTCACCACCATTCCCAAATAGCTCATGAAGATTCTGCATCATGGACTGTTCGTGTGCTTCTATTCTTTTTGCAATGTCAGCAGCAGGTTCGAGTTCCTTATATTCGTAGAAAGTACGAGTGAAAGGGATTTCGTAGCCAACCTTGGTTTTGTTACGGTCAATCCAGGAATTAGGACGATACGGCAGAACCTCTCGTTCAAAGTAGATGTCGATATCTTCATCAAGAGGAACATTTTCTGTATCACGCTTGGAAGTGTCAGCAACCAGCTTCTTGCCTTTCTTCACGAGATTTCCATCTTCGTCCACCTGTGGACTTTCAATGGTGATTTTGTTATATCCCAGACTGACGGCATCCATCACTTTTGCTTTACAAATAATGCTCTGTCCATTGGCAAAAGTGTGCGTAAATTCATGACTGCGATATTCGCCATAAGCCTGAACAATCAAGTTGCGGCAGTCATCGGTGATATCCACACGCTTGTTACCGATAGGCTTGCGGCGCTGTTCATAACACTGGCTTGCATCAATCAAAAGCACCTGTTCTCTGTGAGACTCAGCCTTATCTTTAGTAATAATCCAAACATAGGTGGCAATACCTGTGTTATAAAAACTGTCATTTGGAAGCTGAATGATGGCATCCAGCCAATCGTTTTCAATCAGATAGCGGCGAATTTCACTCGGACCGCTTCCGGCATCCCCTGTGAAAAGAGAGGAACCGTTCTGAATAATAGCCATGCGTCCTGTGTCTTTCAATTTAGAAAGACCGTTCAACATAAACAGCATCTGTCCATCGGACTTTGCAGGAAGTCCTACACCGAATCTGCCAGCATCGCCCTTTTTATGTTCTGCCTCAACATCTGCAGCTTCACGCTTCCAGTCGATACCAAACGGAGGGTTGGAAATGCAGTAATCAAAGGTATAGCCGGAGAACTTGTCATCGTTCAGGGTGTTACCGAACTGCATATTTTCCGGGTCTCCGCCACGAATCAGCATATCAGCTTTTGCGATACCAAAAGTGAATGGGTTAATTTCCTGCCCATAGCAAATCATTTCTGCTGTGCTGTCTAAGGCCTTTGCACGTTCTTCCATGCACGTAAGCATCTGGCTTGTACCCATAGCCATATCATATACGGTCTTCGCAGGAGCATCTTCTTCGGAGAGGTCTGCATTTGTCATGAGCAGGTCACACATCAGATAAATAATGTCACGGCTTGTAAAATGCGCTCCGGCTTCTTCGTTGTAACTCTCTGAAAAACGCTGAACAAGGTTTTCAAAAACATAGCCCATATCGACTGCGGAGATACGCTCCGGATCCATATCAGCATCATCTTTACAGAAATCGCTGATAACTTGGTAGAGAACGCCACCGTCAGACATTCGTTCAATTTGAGTGAAGAATCCCATGTTGGCAAGAATGTCAATTACGTTGTCCGAAAAGCCATTGATGTAGTCCTCAAAGTTTGTTTTGATATTTTCAGGGTCTGCCTTCAATTTTTCAAAGTTGTATTTGCTGGTATTGTAAAAACGGTAACCGGATGCTTTGCGGAGAAAACCATCTTTGACAGCCAGCGGTTTTACCTTTTCATAGGTTTCCCAAACCTTATCCTGTGTAGGAAGTAAGCAATCATGGAAACGCTTTATGACAACCATCGGTAAAATAACAAGTCCGTATTCATGAGGCTTGTATGCCCCAAAGAGAGAGTTGGCTACATTCCAGATTAGGTTTGCCTTTTCTCCTATATTTGTACCAACCACTTGGATTCTTTCATTAGAGTTCATATTCTCGTTCCTCCTTGATATTTTGGGTAATGCTCTTGATGTTGCTGACGAAACGCTCAGCCGGGATGCCTAATCGCTTTTCACAACCATCTATTGAGATAG
>CABRZK010000175.1 GCA_902475415.1 uncultured Eubacterium sp. | reverse complement strand
ACGCAAAGGATTGTTGATCCCACTTTCCATATTTCGCGGCGGAACAGCAAGCGGACCGTCTATCCTGCAGTTAAGCTCATTTACAAATAAATTAATGGAATTATTATTCCTGCATCCCAGAATTTTTGATCATTTTCCAAACCGTACTGCAAATGATCCATCCACAATTTTAACAGTTCTGGTCCGCAATAGCGCCTGCATCAATATTCTGAGAAGCAATCACCAGATATTCCTTGCGCAGGCCATTGAGAATGCCCCATCTATTCCCCATATCTGCCTTAAGACGCGTTTGCAGGGGCAGATCTTAGTATTTCCCTACCGTTCAAATAAAAAGGCATTAAAAGCGGAACTGGATCGTCAAAATGCCACTTCCTATCAGACATGCATAGTGATCGCCGAAACTTTAGATGATGCAAGGAAATTGAACCACTTTCTGGACACCAGCCATTTTAAAACACCTTTACTCTTTAGCACCGATGCTTCGCTGAAGAACCCAGAAATTCCACTTCTTAAACACTTATACCAATTCACGAATGGGCATATGGAGTGCCTGGCACTTTCTGATACCTAAGAAAGATCGAAGCTTAAATCAGTAACCGTTTCAATACCACAGGAGGACAAAAATTACGATGTATTTGATATGTTTCTTACTTTTCTTGTTTCTTGCAACGCTTCTTTTCTGCATTGTACAGAACAAATCCCCATATGACCAGGCTATTGATGATTTAGCACAGGAAACCGTTCTAACGCAGTATTGTACCCATCGCAATACTAAATATCGCTGATTCCTTCTGTTTTCGTCCATGCACGGCAATGTGGTGATAGACGATGAAGGCCTGGTGTTCTTCACAGTGTTTAATGCCTCTTTTTTGTATTGATGCAACTCGCAAATAATGATAGAATTGGTGAAGCAGGATCATGCCTGACAAATGGCCCACCACTGCGTGTATCATTCGGAGCATGATCTTTTCTGGAATACTGGCCTTAAGAAGGATATGAATATGAAAATGACCTTAAGAAGTCCCAGAGCCGGCGTTGTGGTAGAGCGGTTCGGGGACAAAAGAAAGTATCTATACAAAATTGTTGAGAACAACCCACTGTGCTTAATCAAACCCTGCACAACCTTACTTCCCCTGGCAGAAATAAGTGCTGATGCAAAGATCATCGGCCCGGACGGGCAGCCTGTCCCTGCAACCGGCGAATACTATATCACTGCAGAAACCATGGATCCGTACCATATCGTAACAGATTGGTTTTAGGAGCTGCAGGTAAAAGACATATAAGCCCAATGGACTTTGTATGTCTTTTTTGTTTCTGATTGCCATAAGATTGATGCCTTTCTCTATGCAAACGTCATTGTTGCAGCGCGGTCTCCGCATAACTTGATGTGCTTCTGGGAACCATTACTCCATAAAGGAGGACTGCGAAGATGTCAATGATCAACAAAGAAATAAATGATTTTTCTGTTCAGGCTTATCAGAATGGTGAATTTAAAACCATAACCAAAAACGATATCATGAAAGAATGGAGTCTCTTTTTCTTCTATCCGGCAGACTTTACCTTTGTATGCCCTACGGAGCTGGAAGATCTTCAGAACAAATATCCAGAGTTTCTAAAAGCAGGATGCGAAGTTTATTCGGTCTCTACAGATTCTCATTTCGTACACAAAGCATGGCACGATCACTCTGAGCGAATTGGTAAGATCGCATACCCAATGCTGGCCGATCCCGCTCATGTATTATGTAAGGACTTTGGGGTATTGATTGAGTCCGATGGAATGGCCGAGAGAGGAAGCTTCATCGTAAATCCAGAGGGAAAAATCGTTGTATACGAAATAAATGCGGGCAATGTTGGCCGTAATGCGGATGAACTGTTTCGCCGCCTTCAGGCATGCCAGTTCGTAGCAGAACATGGCGATCAAGTATGCCCGGCCAAATGGCAACCTGGTGCAGAAACCTTAAAACCAAGCCTTGATCTGGTAGGTATGCTCTGATGGAAAAGGAAAATTTCTATGATGTAGTAGTGATCGGCGGAGGGCCGGCCGGACTGACCGCCGCATTATATCTTGCACGTGCCCGCTATCGTGTCCTTATCCTTGAAAAAGAGAAATTCGGCGGCCAGGTCACCATCACTGATGAAGTGGTAAATTATCCAGGCATTGAGAAAACCAGCGGGAGAGCACTGACAGAAACCATGCGCAGACAGGCCGAGTTTTTTGGAGCTGAATTTCTATTAAGGGAAGTTACTGCGCTAAAAAAAGAAGAAACTGCATCCGGAGCAGAACTCTGGGAAAGCACTACAGACAAGGACAGCTTCCAAAGCTTTGGAATTCTGCTTGCAACAGGCGCCCATCCAAGAATGATCGGCTTTCCAGGTGAGGCAGAGTTCCGCGGTCATGGAGTAGCTTACTGTGCAACCTGTGACGGAGAATTCTTCTACGGGAAAGAAATCTTTGTAATCGGCGGAGGATTTGCAGCGGCAGAAGAGAGTGTATTCCTCACCAAATTCGCAAGCCATGTGACCATTTTGATCCGAGACGATGATTTTTCCTGCGCAAAAGCTGTTGCAGAAGCAGCCAAAAATCATCCTAAGATTACCGTCCTGACAAATACCGAAGTTATTTGTGTTGAGGGTGACCACATGCTGCGCAGGATCTGCTACAGAAATAGAAATACCGGAAAGGAAACTCTCTTTGATTCTGCAAATGACACGTTCGGAGTGTTTGTATTTGCAGGTTATGAGCCAAACACATCACTGGTAAAAGAACTGGTAAATCTGGATCCCCATGGATATGTGATAACCGATAAGAGCCGGCAGACCAGCTGCCAAGGAATTTATGCAGCCGGTGATGTGTGCCAGAAAAATCTGCGCCAGGTAGTAACGGCAGTGGGAGATGGTGCTACCGCCGCTACGGAGCTGGAAAAATATGCGGCTGCCATGCAGGGAAGAACCGGTATCCATGTAAAACAGGCGGTTAAAAAAGTTGCCGCGCCAGATGTAAAATCCTCAAATAGTTTTTTCTCACAGGATATCATAAACCAGTTAAATACGGTATTTGCCAAAATGGAACGGAAATTGCAGCTTGAGCTGCATCTGGATTCCCGGCCCGTGAGCCAGGAATTAGAAAATTATATGACAGAACTGGCAAAATATACAGATAAGTTGACTGTGCACGAACGCGTCCCTTCTGCAGAGACCGGTGCTTCGCTTCCTTTTGTGGATGTATTAACCGAAAGCGGAGAGCAGACAGGGCTGGCTTTTCACGGCGTCCCTGGAGGGCATGAATTTACGTCCTTTATTCTGGGATTATATAATGCTGCAGGGCCTGGGCAGCCACTTGATCCTGTAATAAGAGAAAAAATACTGGCAATCCAGCATAACGTTCATCTGCAGGTCCTGGTATCACTTTCCTGTACCATGTGCCCGGATCTTGTGACGGCCGCACAGAGGATTGCTTCCCTAAACCCTCTCGTAACGGCTGAAGTATATGATATTGCCCATTTTCCAGATTTAAAAGAAAAATATCATGTTATGAGCGTTCCCTGTCTGATTATCAATCAGGATAAAACCTCATTTGGCAAAAAGAACATCCAACAGATATTGGAATTAATCTGACTGGTCTGCATCTCTTAACCTTCCCATGAGTGTTTAACTTGCAGTCCTTTCAAAGGCTTTCCCTTCGCCGAACAGGGTTTCAGCGCTGTTGACAAGCATTTGTGAAGCAGATATAATAAAACGGTACTCATTTTTTTCAAATATAATTCGCTATGTGAAAGGCATACGATCTCATCCGGGATTGATATGCCCTTTTTTATGCGAAAATGATGCCGACAGGCAATCATATGCGTCAGCAGGACTGACATACTCCGCTACATGGCGGTAAAAAGCAAACAAATATCATATTTACAGGAGGAGAAGAACATGAGCGATGCATGGAAAGGGGTAAGCAGGGCCAGAAAATGCCCCATTTGTCAGCATGAAGACTGGTGTGGCTATTGGACACCGGAAGATTACGGTGGTGAGCTCATCTGCTGCCAGCGTGATAAAGAAAAGTGCAATATGATCGGTTCCGATGGCCAGGAATATGTGTTCATCGGAAGCGCAAAAGGTTCCGGCAGTTCCATCTATGAAGAACGCACTCAGTACGAACTGCTCCGGAAAAAGAAAACCGGAATGAATTATTCGCATATTTCAAAACCACAAAAAAGGGAACTGAAACCGGTTGATCAGATTGTGCCCAAAAACAATGAAAACTGCAGCAGTATTTACACCTATATGCAAAATCTTCTGATCCTTGACCCGGCACACAAGGCTTATCTTCATAGCCAGGGTTGGACGGATGAACTGATTGAAAAGCATCATATTGTATCATTTCCAGAAGAGGACAGCCTGCGGGTAAAGTACCATAACCGATACCGCACCAGAAATATAACCAGAGCCAGGCTTGCAGATCTAATTCTACAGAAATTTGGATCAAATTCACTCGAAGGAATTCCCGGGGCGTATTTAAAAGGAGAGCAGTGGACCTTTGCCGGCCCAAGTGGACTGGTATTTCCGATGTATGACCTCGATGGGAACACCTTTCGTCTTCGGATCCGGAAAGATTTTTCTGACATTGATGCAACCGTGATCACTTCCGGCCAGGATCGTTTCTACTATGCCGAAGGTAAAAAATATTTCATCAGCATGAAGGGAGTTTACTTTGTAACCCCTGGAGGAGAGAAAGAATTTCTCCCGCAAAAAGGAAAATACAGAACCCTGGCTTCCTACTATCAGGATTCTCAGGCTGCAACACGTGGAATATTGGCCAACATCTATAAAAAGGGCTGCGCGGCTGCAAACCAATGCAGTTTTTACGGCCTTCCTTTTGCCAAAACATCCTCCCTTTGGTACATCACGGAGGGTGAGCCAAAAGGACTATTTGCATCCAACGCCTTATCGACTCCGGTGGTAACTCTTCCCGGGGTCAATTCCTATTCTCTTATTTTAGATGACGGTGTCCTTTCTCAAATGAAAGAACTGGGAATGAAAATGGTTGTTGTTGCATTTGATGCAGACAAGCTTCATAATGAGCGGGTTTTATCGTGCGAAAAATCACTGGCAGACGGACTAAAAACCGCTGGCATCCCAGTCGTAATTGCAAACTGGAAAGAAGAAAATGGAAAAGGTATTGATGATCTTCTGGCATCCGGGGGAGCACCTCAATACTGCATTTATTAAGAGAATTCAATGAAAGGTCCATCTCATTAGTGTTTTGCTAATAGGATGAACCTTTTCTCATCCATTCAATTCTTAATCTTCTTCAGGAATACCATATATGAGAGTAAGTTCCACCTCATCAGCTCCAGACCACTTGTTTACAGCAATGTGGTCTGCGAATGCTATTGCCATGTGCATTTGTTTCTGGTTTGCAGTGATATCAACGCCATACTTGCTCCTTAATGTTACTGTCAT